>WRAA01000005.1 GCA_009780445.1 Defluviitaleaceae bacterium | reverse complement strand
CAAAACGGCGGACCGCCCGGGCGTAACACGCAGCAAGCAGTGGATACGCATTGTGAAAGATTTTGAACTGCTGGATACGCCCGGCCTGTTGTGGCCTAAGTTCGACGACCCGGCCGTGGGGCGCAACCTGGCCTTCACCGGCGCGATCAACGACAAGATAATGGACGTGCGCGAACTCGCCCTGCTGCTGATTGCCGACTTACGGGTGAAGGCGCCGGGCGCGATCCCCACGCGCTACAAAATAGAATTTTCCGAAGGCGAAACCGACACAAACGTGCTGGAAAGCATTGCCGCCGCGCGTGGCTTCCGCCTGAAGGGCGCGGCTCTTGATCTGGAACGCGCCGCCATCACCTTGATAGACGAATTCAGGGGTGCGCGGCTGGGCAGAATAACCTTGGACGAGGTGACATAATGCTGGATGTTGCCCTGCTGGGATGCGGCGGGATGATGCCGCTTCCCAATAGATATCTGACATCGCTGTGCCTGCGGGCAAACGGCAGTATGCTGCTGATAGACGCGGGCGAAGGCACCCAGGTCACGATGAAGATGCTGGGCTGGGGCTTCAAGAACATTGACGCCATATGCTTCACGCACTTTCACGCCGACCACATATCGGGGCTTCCCGGTTTGCTGCTTACCATCGGCAATTCGTGCAGGACAGAGCCGCTGACCCTTGTGGGGCCGCCCGGGCTTGCGCGTGTGGTGCAGAGCCTGCTTGTTATCGCGCCGGAGCTGCCCTTCGAGCTGGACATTGTGGAGCCGGAATACAGGAAGGGCAACACGCTGGAGCTGTGCGGGTTGGCCGTGTCGCTGTATCCCATGCAGCACCGCACAAAGTGCTTCGGCTACAGCGTACACCTTCCGCGTGCGGGCAAGTTCGACCCCGCGCGGGCAAAGGAGCGCGGCATACCGCTGCGTTTCTGGAACAGACTGCAGCAGGGCGAGACCATAACGCACGAAGGGCAGACCTATTCGCCGGATATGGTGATGGGTGCGCCGCGCCGCGGCCTGAAGGTGAGTTATTGCACCGACAGCCGCCCGCCGGACGGGCTGGACGATTTTGTGAGAGGCTCCGACCTGTTCGTGTGCGAGGGCATCTACGGCGAGAATGAAAAGCTGGCCAAGGCGATAGAACACCGCCACATGATATTCAGCGAAGCCGCAACAATCGCCGCAAGCGCGGGTGTCGGCGAGCTGTGGCTAACGCATTTCAGCCCGTCTCTTACGCACCCGGAGATGTTCCGCGCTAATGCCGCCGAAATATTTCCGAACACCGTGACAGGCCGCGACAGGCTCACAAAGGCACTGACATTCAGTGATTAAGCTAAGGTAGGTGATGTTATGAACGACATACATAATCTTTCGGACTACGAAGTTGTGCGGCAGTGTCTGGACGAGGACAAGGAGGCCTTCGCGGAGATCGTGTCCCGTTACAAGAGCCTGGTGTACTCCATCGTGCTGAAAATGGTCGGCAACACTGACGAGGCCAACGACATTGCGCAGGAAATATTCATCAAGGCATACAAGAGCCTTTCGCGATATTCGCCGGACTACAGGTTCAGCACGTGGATAATGCGCATTGCCACGAACCACGTCATCGACTGTCGGCGCAAGAAGCGCAGCGAAACCGTACCCATGGAGGACTGCGAGGCGGAACTCGGCCGCACAGCCGCGTCAGCCCGCACGCCGGAGCAGGAGCTTGTGCGCAGGGAAGATTCGCAGGCCATACGCGGCCTGCTCTGCGACCTGCCGGACATCTACAAGATCCCCATAGTACTGTTTCACCAGCAGGGAATGTCGTACCAAGAGATTTCAGACATAATACAGGAGCCTCTGTCGAAGGTGAAGAACAGAATCTTCCGCGGGAGGCGTATGCTAAAGGACAGCCTTATCAAGCTCGGGAGGGACAGCGGCTATGGAATCTTGTGACAGGAAAAATTCTTGCGATAGGATCGAAGGATTGCTGATGGACTATATGGACGGGCGTTTGGGCGAGGCGCAGCTGAACATGCTTCACAAGCACATGGAAAGCTGCCCGCAGTGCCGCGAGGACTTTGAGCTGTACATCGCCATACAGGACACACTGCACGAGGATATGCCGAAACACGCCGCGCCGGAAGGCTTTGACGACGCGGTGATGCGCAGGATAGCGGAACTGCCGGACGAGGCCGGGGCTTCGAACGCGGGTTATGTTTGGGGCGGCGCGGCCGCGGCGGCCTTGGTGCTTGCGCCGATGCTCGAAGGGATCCCCGTGGTTGGGGGGTATGTCGAGAGGGCCGGGGCTGTTGCCGCAAGTATTGCTTACGCGGCCGGCGGTACGTCGGTGGTGCTTCTGGAAATGCTGGCACAGGCGCAGATTGTGGTGCTGTGCATATTTGTCTGCCTGACGCTGTTGCAGTTTGCTGTTTACAAACAGGAAAAAGCGTGGTAACATGAAAGATATTTACATTCTCGCAATTGAGACATCCTGCGATGAGACATCGGCCGCAGTGGTGCTTAACGGCCGCGAGTGCCTAAGCAACATTATTTCGTCGCAAGTGGACACGCACCGCGCCTTTGGCGGCGTTGTGCCGGAGATCGCTTCGCGCAAGCACATCGAGTCCATCGGCTCTGTGGCGGAACAGGCGGTTTCGGCGGCCGGCATCTCCTTGCGGGACGTGGCCGCGGTTGCCGTCACAAACGGGCCGGGATTGGTCGGCGCGCTGGTTGTGGGGTTGTCCTATGCCAAGTCCTTGGCCTACGGCCTCGGCGTGCCTCTTATATCCGTGAATCATCTCCACGCGCACATCTGCGCGAACTATATCGGTGATACCGGCTTCGCCCCGCCCTATGTGTGCCTGGTGGTTTCCGGCGGGCATACCTCCTTGGTGCATGTAAAGGATTATCTGCGCTTTGAATTTGTGGGGCAGACGCGGGACGACGCGGCCGGCGAAGCCTTTGACAAGGTTGCGCGCACCCTTGGCCTGCCGTATCCCGGCGGCCCCGAGGTCGAGAAGTTGGCCGCTTCGGGCAACCCCGGCGCGATACACTTTCCGCGTGCGGATACAGGCTCGAACTTCGACTTCAGCTTCAGCGGGCTTAAATCGGCCGTGCTGAACTATCTGAACAAGGCGGACATGCCGGGCGAGCGGATTTCGCGCGAGGATGTTGCGGCGTCGTTCCAGGCGGCTGTGGTTGACGTACTTGCGGGCAAGACGCTGGAGGCGGCTCTTGCTTACGGCTGCGGGAAGGTTGCTCTGGCGGGCGGGGTGGCCGCAAGCAACGCGCTAAGGCGCGAGATTGCCGCGCGGCTGGCCGAAAAGAACATCGGGCTGAAACTTCCAGCCAAGATATTTTGCACGGACAACGCGGCGATGGTGGCCTCTGCGGCATACTATAAGTTCCTGGCAAACGAATTCGCAGACCTTGCCGTAAATGCATACTCACGACATCCACTGGAGGTGTAATATGAAGTTTAATGAGTTTTCCGCGGAAGCGGTGAATAAGATCATTGACGAAATGCCGGTGTTTGTTATTGCGTTTGACTCTGACGGCAAGGTTTTGCTGCATAATAAAACGGCGTCGGCCATCTGCGCAAAGAAGATTGACGAAGCGCGCTACGAAGACATCTTCCTGCAGGAATACCGCGCCGAGGAAGACGTGGACAAGCTTGAGTATGAGTGCTGGATAGGCGGAAGGTGCTATTCTGTCACAGATTTTATCATCGAGTATGTCTGCGGCAGTCCGGCCAGATTCATCACCGGCCACGACATAACCGACGTGAAGAACTACATACTAAGCTACAACAACCAGTCCATGGTGGACCCGATGACGGGCATATTCAACAGGCAGGTGGGCATCGACTTCCTGAACGAGATGATGAACCAGGTGAGGCTGGGGGAGGATCCGTTCAGCATATCCTTTATCGACCTCGACAACCTAAAGACCATAAACGACAACCACGGCCACAGCAAGGGCGACGAATACATCTTCGCCGTATGCGAAGCCGTGAAGTCTACGATACGCAAGACCGACGTGTTCTCGAGACTCGGCGGCGACGAGTTCCTGCTGATTTTCCCGCAGTGTACCACCAAGGTAGCCACGATGATAATGAACAAGATTATCGCCAAGCTGGACAAGGCAAACGAAGCCCTGCCCCACGGCATCAAGTACCGCATAAGCTATGGCGTGCAGGATGTAGACCCCTTCACGGTGATCACGACGGAGAGCCTGATGGACTCCGTAGACGCTAAGATGTACAGTATGAAGGCCGACCACCAAGAGGCGGACGGCATGAACAAGTAAATCGTGCGAAAGCGTTGCCGTTGGCGTATACGGAGCCAACTGCAACGCTTTCGCTAAGCACGGCAGGTTCAGCGTTATTTCCCTAGTATTTCGCAAACCATGTCTATGAGTAACGGATCAAATTGCGTACCTTTTTCGTTTAACATAATTCCCAGGGCTTCGTCCGGGCTAAAGGCATCTTTGTAAACCCGCTTGGATATAAGCGCGTCATACACATCGGCAATGGCCATCAGCCTGCCCTGCAGCGGGATGTCATATCCGCGCAGCCCATAGGGATATCCGCCGCCGTCCCATCGTTCGTGGTGCGATATCGCAAATATTTTCGCGTTTCTGAGGAACACATTCTCCCCGCTTCGATTGGCAATTTTTCTGATAATTTTCTCTCCTTCGATCGTGTGTTGCTTCATTATCACCCATTCCTCCGGAGTTAATTTGCCGGGCTTTTTCAGTATGGCGTCCGGAGTGCTTATTTTGCCCACATCGTGCATGAGGGAGCATTCCGCCATCAGGTCAAAATCCCAGCCGGATATCTGGTCGTAGTACACCTTTTTCTCCAGCAAATGCTCCAGCAGTGATTTTACCAGACGGCTTGTCCGCCCCAGATGGTCGCCCGTGGAGTCATCCCGAGTTTCTACTATGTCGGCCAGCACGAAAATAATGTCCTCGCGCGCCTTGTGCAGCTGGAAGGTGCGTTCGCGAACCAATTCGTTTATGTCTATGTGGTGACGTATGCGGTTGAGCAGCACCGCCGGGTTAAAGGGTTTCCCGATAAAGTCCACGACTCCCATTTCAAGGGCTTCTATCTCTGTGTCGAAGTCTATTTTTGCCGTAAGAAAAATAACAGGCAGGCTGCGAAACCGCTCGTCGCCCTTTAAGTATCTGAGTATGTCGAAGCCATCCATGCCCGGCATTTCGATATCCAGGAGGAAAATATCCGGCCTGATCTTCTCCAGCAGGTCGATAGTTTTTTCCCCGGAAGGTATGGTGCGGACGGTGTAGTGGGATTTCAGGGCGTTTGCCGCCATTGTAAGGTTTGTTACGTTGTCGTCCACAACAAAGACGGTCTTCTTCATTGTCATCAGCCTATCCTTTCGTTGAGCCGGTTGGAGATATTTTTCGCCAGTGCGGCGGCGTCCTCGTCATTGCTGAGCAGGATATGCGTTTCAATTTCGCTGATTACGGACTGCACGTGCGCAGAGAGCGGCAATGCCTTCAGCTCTTCCAGCAAGTCTTGCGCCGTCTGTGTTTCATAAGCTTCGCAGGCCGCGGCAAACGCCCGGAACTTTTCAGCCGCAAGGGCCTTATCGGCAGGGGATTGTGCGGCGGTTATCGCTTGATCGGGCGCGGTGCCTGCCGTTTTGTCTGAAAGTTCGGCGACAATGTGGTCAAGCTTCTCCAAAAGTTCGGCGGTTCCGGTCTGTATGAACTCTATGTTCGCGTGAAGCCCCGCGCCTTCCAATGCCGCCGCAAGCGCGGATACCTCCGTTTGATGGATGTTCGCCAGGGCAGTTTTTATGCCGTGAACATGTGTGGTATACAGCCTCAGCGCGTTATCATCAATGCTTTCCTCTTCAATAATGCCTGAAATTGCGGCAATAGACTTGTTTGCGTCTATTAAAAATGACTTGATAAGGTCCGGGGGCAGTCTCTTCCTTTCGTGTGCGTTGTGCTTGCGGGATTCTTCTCTCGCGGCGGCAATGACCTCGGGCGGCTGCTTGGAGTACACAAACTTCATGAGGTAGTCGTCAAGCTTGTCCGGTTCGATGGGCTTGGACAGAAAGCCCGAAAAACCGCTACTCATGAACATTTCCGCCGCCCCTTGTATGGCGTTTGCCGTAAGTGCCACGATAGGATGCGCATAGCCCATATCTCTGATGATATTGGTCGTTTCAATGCCGTTTACGTCCGGCATCATATGATCCATGAAAATAATGTCGTACACTTGGCCGTCCTTTATGCGGGAAACAGCGGCCATGCCATGGTCTACGGTCTCCACTTCCAGCTTGTAGTGCTGGAGGAAGCCGCGCACCACATACAGGTTGGTCTCCACATCATCAACCACCAAAATTCGCCCGTAGGGCATAAGCTCGTGATCATGTTGTGACATTTTCTGCAAGTACGCCTTGTTTATCTCCAGATTTTGAAGCCTTTGCACCAACTCTTTTCCCAAGATTGCGTTGCCTTCTATTTTTTGCGGCAAGCGCACGGTGAACTCGCTGCCCTTGCCTAATTCGCTTGTAACGCTTATGTCCCCCTCCATCATGCACACAAGGGAATGTACGATGTTAAGCCCCAGGCCGCTGCCCTGGATATCGCGATTCTGTTCTTGGTTAAACCTGGTGTAGTCCGAGCTGAACAAACTCTCTAACTGTTCCTTGCTAAGACCCTGTCCGGAGTCGGATATTTTTATAACAAGGATTATATCGCCGACATTAGTGCCTTTTTCCATTCCTATATCCAGAATAACTATGCCTTCTGATGTGTATTTGAAAGCATTTGACAAAATGTTGTTTAAGATCTGCTTTATGCGAAGCTCATCGCCGTAAAGAGTTTCAGGCAGATTTTCATCCAAGATAAGGCCAAAGTTAATAGGCTTGCTGCCCAGGTACAGCAGATTAAGCTGCGCGGTATCGGCAACCAAGCTTGCCATTTCGTATATAACGGGGATAATCTTCATTTTTCCGGCGTCTATTTGGGTCAAATCCAAGATGTCATTGATTATTGAAAGTAATAATCTTGACGAGTTGTAAATCCGTTGGAAAGCTTCTTCGGTTTCGGGCGGGTGAATGTTTTTGTGAAGCTCTATTTCGGTGATGCCCAGGACCGCGTTCATCGGGGTTCTGATCTCGTGGCTCATTTGCGCCAGGAAGCGGGATTTCGCCAAGTTCTCCTTCTCGGCCTCCACCATTTTTTTGTTCGCAAGCTTGATCTTGCGCAGATCGTGACTGTAGCCCACTGCGATATACTTACCGTCGCGCTTTAGGCGGACATATGTAACGTCCACAGGCACAAGCTCTCCGCTGACGGTCAGATGCAGCCATTCCGTGTGAGACCTTCCGGTACTAAAGCACTTATCCAAAAGTTCGTGTAACTTAGCGACTGCCGGGGTTCCGCAGGGCTGGATCTCCAGCGACAGCTTGAAAAAGCTCTCGAGATAGTCCTCCGTGCGGTTAAGCCCGAAGAACGATATAACCGATTCATTGCAGTCTATCAAGTTATAGCTTCTGTCCCACACCTCGATGAAAAATGGTGAGGAGTTTAGGAACGTCCGCGTCATCTCGTGAGATTTCTGCTGTGCTTCCGCCGAACGCCTAAGCTTGCCGAGCATCCACAAAATACCGGCGCAGGCAACCAGTATGAACAGCGTCATCGCCGCAAGACTGATGATCGTGGGCAAGGTGTTTAACGCCACATGCCACACAGGCGCGCCGATTATCACATACCACTGCGCCATAGCAAGGGGTATGCCCATATACTCTATGCCGTTAAAAGAATAGTGGCCGTATGTCTGCACGGCGGAAAACATTTGGTAGTAGCGTCCTTCGTAAACTTCCCGGATGTTTTGATAGATGTTTGAAGGTTCGTCATAGGATAGGTGGTGGCTGTAGTCGTAAAATATAATGTAGCCCAGGCTGTCCACAACAAGGTAGAAGTGGTCGTGTACATTGTCCTCCTGCTCGTCGGCCTCTACTATGTAGTCAATTACGGAGCTAAAAGGCAGGGTTATTGCTATCACTCCCAGGCTGCCGTCATAATTGCTGACAGTGCGGGAAATGGCGAAGGAGAATTGATCGGTGATTGCGCACGAAAAAGGGCGGGAAATGGAGATCTCTCCGGGGTGTTGCACCGCCGCCTCAAACCACTCGCGTTCGACAATATTAATTTCTTCCGGCAAGATCCAGTCTCCGCCGAAATACATCCTGCCGTCTTGGAAGCTAAGCAGGGCAATGGTTATTTCGCGCTTGGATTCTTCAAGAGCGTACAGGTACCTCTGCAACTGGCCAAGTTCCGGGCCGACGGAGCGCGTCATCAGCGCGCTGTTTTCCACAAGCTCGGCCTTTACCGACAGCCAGCCGTCCAGCCGGTTTATCATTGCGCGGTTCTGGTGGTACATGGTTCTGACATGCTCGTCATAAACCGAGATGTAGGACACTACGCCGGTTATCACAATCAAGACTATAAAACCCAGTGCAGCCGCGGCAATCAAGAACCGGGAAAACTCGTTCTTCCTCTTCATAAACACCGGCGACACCTCCCGAACCATCCGTCAAAGCCGCAAGAACACCAGCTACAATTAAGTATAGCATACTCGTAGACAAAAATAAAGCTAATGAGGAAAAATACGAGAAAAAACCTGTACTCAATAATTCAACGCCACCTTGGCGTTAATCCGCGCTAAGATGGCGTTGAATTATTGAATACAGACCCTGCTACCGCATCAGACCACGGCCTGCGCCTCGGCCGCCTGTGCCACATCTGCCTGCGATGCCGCCGTCGTTAGCGCGGCACAATTCAAACCTTTCGAGCATAAACTCTCTGTCATGCAGACTTATGAGGCCGTCGGAAATCAGCGTGTCAAGCCGTTCCTTGAAAGCCTCACGGGATAAGAAGGTTCCGTCCTCATCCCACATCATGCCCATGCCCCTGACGGGGCAGCCCGCAAACCCTACAGGCTCGCTTGCCGTCACTGTTGCGGTTGCGGCAATTCCGACTATAATTGTTGCCGCTGCCACTGCCACCGCACGCGTTACCATTTCCTTCATCGTGAACCACTCCCAAAGTTTTGTTTATAGCTGACTGCTGTTGATGATATACTACAACGTGCATATATATCGTGTCAATATGTTTGCTTAAATGTTTTATTAAGACGGGCCGGCGCAGAGTTCGCGCAGGAAGCAGGCGTGGCAGTCCGGCGTGCGTGCCTTGCAGATTTTTCGGCCGTGGGCGATTAGCTGGGTGTTGTAGCGTATCCAGTGATGCTTGGGCAGCAGCTTCATCAGCGCGAACTCCAGCTTTTCGGGGTCCTGCTCCTTGGAGATACCCAGCTTGTTGGTTACGCGCTTCACGTGAGTGTCCACGACTATGGAGGGTATGCCGAAAATGTGGCCGCGCACCACGTTGGCGGTCTTGCGGCCTACGCCGGGCATGGCGGTGAGGGATACGATGTCGCCGGGAAGCTGCCCGCCGTGGGCGTCCAAGATCATCTGCGCGCAGCCCTTCAGCCCCAGAGCCTTGTTGCGATAGAAGCCGGTGGAGTGAACGGCCTCTTCAAGCCGGGCGACAGGCGCGGCCGCGAAGTCCTCGAGAGTTTGGTACTGCGCGAAGAGCTGTTCCGTCACCACGTTCACGCGGTCGTCCGTACACTGCGCGCTTAGGATTGTCGCCATCAGCAGCTGCCAGTTCTTCGCGGGGTCATAATTTAGGTAGCACCTGCCGGTATCGCCGTAGACATCATCCAGCGCGGCAAGGATGGCCGTTATTCGTGCGCGTTGTGTCATGCTCCGCACCTCGTTAATGCGAGCCGAAGCCGCAGTTCGGGAAGGCGCAGACCTCGCAGTTGAGGCACAGCCCGCCGTAACCCAGCCCGGCGATGTCGCCGCCCGTAACGGGGTCGTCTGCAAAGAACTTGGGCAGCAGGATGTCGAATATCGTGCGTTTCGAGTACATGACGCAGCCCGGCAGACCCAGCACGGGGGTGCCGCCGTTATAGTACGAGACCATCATCATAGACCCGGGCAGGACCGGCGCGCCGTAGCTTACGATCTCCGCGCCGCTGTTGCGGATGGCCAGCGGCGTGCGGTCGTCCGGGTCTACGCTCATGCCGCCTGTCAGAATGATGATCTGCGCGCCTTTTTGCGCGTAGTGGTGAATGAGTTCTGTCTGCTTGGCGGGGTCGTCGCCAACCACGCTTGTGCCGATTACGGTTGACGGAAACTTCGCAAGCTTCGCCATAACGGCCGTGGTGAACGAGTCCTTGACCCTGCCCGCGGCGACTTCGTTGCCCGTGGTGATGATGGCACAGCGTTTGTGCGTAAACGGGAGGATGCCAAACACCGGCTTGCCGGCTCCGATCTCCACGGCCTTGTCCAGCACGGCACGCTCGATCAGCAGGGGGATCACGCGCATACCGGCTATTTTGTCGCCCTTGCGCACCGTGCCGCTATAGCGTGACGCGATGGCGATGTTGCCCGCGGAGTTAAGCGCGGCCAGCTTCGCGGTGTCCACCTTCAACAGCCCGTCCGATTCGGCGAACAGGTCTATCTTACCCTCGCTAGGCGCGCTTGCCGTCATGTTGCCGGACGCGCAAAGAGAAGCAAGGACGCCTGCGCCCTCGTCCTCGTGCGCCATATCCTCGCCTATCTCCAGAATGTACAGATGTTCCTTGCCCATGGAAAGCAGCACGGGGATGTCCTCTTCGCGCACAACATGCCCTTTTTTGAAGCGCGCGCCCTTGAACTCGCCGGGTATTATCTGCGTGAGATCATGGGGGATGATGCAGCCCAATGCGTCCTGTGTGCGTATCTTCCTCATGATTGTTCCAGCAGCTCTATGCCGTGGCGTATACGGCGCAGGCTTTCTTCACGCCCCAGCAGCTCCGCAAGCTCCGGCGCGCCGCACGGGGAGGATTCCTTGCCCGAAAGCGCGGTGCGTATCGGCCAGAATACCTGGCCGTTTTTTAGTCCTTCGCCCTTGATGAAGTCCTCCAGCTCTGCGCGTATGCCGGCGAGATCCCACAACGCGACGGCCTCCAGACGCGGAAGTACTTTGCGCAGGTTCTCCAGCGCGTTTGACGCGGTGGTCTTCATCTTCTTATGCTCGAACAGGGCGATGTCGTAGCTTGGCAGTTCGTCGATAAAGCCAAGCAGCTTCGTGATATCGGTCAGGAACTCGATACGCGGCCGGCACATTCCCGCCAGCAAGCGCAGATCCGCGCCGGGCCGCTTCACGGCATCTTTTAAGTACGGCTCCGCCATTACGAAGAACTTCTGCTCGTCCATGTTCTTAAAGTATTCCGAGTTCATCCACGTCAGCTTAACCTTGTCGAAAATAGACGGGGACTTGCTCAGCCCCTGTGTGCCGAAGATTTCTTCAAGCTCGCCAAGGCTGTAGATCTCGCGCTCCCCGCCCGGGCTCCAGCCCAGCAGGGCGATATAGTTGACGATGGCCTCTGGCAGGAAACCTTCGCGCAGAAGATCCTCAAAGGACGAATCGCCCAGGCGTTTTGAAAGCTTCTTGCCGGAACTGCCCATCACCGGCGGAAGGTGGATGTACACAGGCACATCCCAGCCGAAGGCGTGGTACAGCAGGGTATACTTCGCCGCGGACGACAGATATTCGCTGCCGCGGACTACGTGGGAAATCTGCATCAGATGGTCGTCCACGACATTGGCGAAGTTATAGGTCGGGTATCCGTCGGCCTTGAGTAGCACCTGATCCTCCAGCTCTGTGTGCGCGACGGTGATGTCGCCGAATATTTCGTCGCGGAAGGTCGTCTCGCCGTCGGGGATAAGCTGGCGTATTACGCAGCCCTCGCCTTGGTCGCGGCGCGCCCGCGCTTCCTCCGTGGTCAAGGCCAGGCACGCGCGGTCATACTTGGCGTGGGGGTCGTGCTCCTTCAGGCTGTCCAGCCGCTCCTTCGAGCAGAAGCACATGTACGCGCCGCCCTTGTCCACAAGCTCCTCGGCATATTTCGCATAACTTTCGCGCCGCCGGGACTGCACATACGGGCCGAACGGGCCGCCAACGTCCGGCCCTTCGTCGTGCTGTATCCCGGCGACTTTCAGCGTGTTGTAAATTACTTCCGTCGCGCCTTCCACATACCGCTCCACGTCGGTATCCTCTATTCTAAGCAAGAATTTCCCGCCGCCGGAACGCGCAAGAAGGTATTCATACAGCGCGGTGCGCAGATTTCCGATGTGCATGTAGCCTGTCGGGCTTGGGGCGAAGCGGGTTCTGATGTTAGTTGTCACTCGAATGGCTCCTTGTCTGTAGATTTACTCAACAACAGTATAAGCCATTTGCACCACGATGTAAAGGGATGAAACGTGTATAGCCATTCAACTTAAAAACACTCCAATCAAACTTGTCTTTTTGCGCAATTGCGTCGTCATTCACTTCTAGCGTACCCTGTGGGTACGCGTCGTCCCTCATTCCTAGCACTTACGCAAAAATCCTGCGTTTGCTTGGAGTGTTTTCAAGTTGAATGGCTATAGAATCGACATTGCGAATAATATCGCGCCGTTGATGCATACTAGCACCATCAACTATGTATGAGGTGCGGTATGCAGTTTGTTAATGCGTTTATCGCGGGAGGGCTTATATGCGTGTTGGGCCAGATATTGCTGGACAAGACGAAGCTCGCGCCCGCGCGGATCTTGGTTATTTTTGTTGTGGCGGGCTGTGTGCTTGGCGCGCTTGGGCTGTACGAACCGTTTGCGAACTGGGCGGGAGCCGGGGCGATGGTGCCCCTGCCGGGCTTCGGCTACCTGCTCTGGACGGGTGTGCGCGACGCGGTGGCCAACCGCGGGGTGTCGGGCATTCTCACGGGCGGAATAACCGCGGCGGCGGCGGGCATTTCGGCTGCGGTGCTGTTCAGCCTGATGGCCTCCCTGCTGTTCGCGCCCAAGGAGAAGTAGGTTGCGCAGATTGTACGCGGCGGCGGTGCTTGTGTGCGCGGTGCTGACGCTTGCCGTCATGGCGGGCGCGAACCCTGCCGCTGTCTACAATATTTACGTAGATGAGGACGGAAGCGTGGGCTTCGGCGCGGTGGAGGTGGAGCTGCCCGAAACGTCCACGACGGAGGAACTCGCCGCCGCCCTGATGGACGCGCTGTTCGACAGAGCAAACAGCCCAAACTTCGCGCCGCCGGGCACAAGGGTGCTGACCCTTATCGTAAACAACGGGCATATCACCCTCAATCTCTCGCGGGAAGTGCGCAGCTTCGGCGAAGAGTACTACACCAACATTCTGCGCCCGCAGATAGCCGAAACATTGCTGGCGGTTCCGGAAATTGATGTTGTTACAATCCTCGTGGACAACGACGATTTCTACAGGGTTATGCGGCCGCTGAATGTGCTATAGTTGATTGAGTTGAAAATGGTCTTGCATTTGCGAGGATTTTTGGCGCAAGGCTAGGAGAGACGAACGCCGCGTACCCGCAGTGGTACGCAAGTGAGCAACGACGACGCGTTGCGGCGAAAAGACCGCAAAGGCAAGGCCGTTTTCAACTCAATCAACTATATAAGACCGCGGAGCCTTGCCCCGCACCCCACAAGGGCTTCGCCCTTGACCCGTAACTATGGAATTTGTACCCGGTTGGCGCAGCCTCCGGCCAAACAAATTTCGCAGTCATGGGTCAAGGGCGAAGCCCTTGTGATGTTTGTAACGATGAAATGTTAACAATCGGAAACGTTACTTGACTTGCGTTGGAGTTTATGGTATATTTTACCTTGTGTCAAATGAATGACGCTTGCTGTACGCTCCAATGCTTTTTGAAAAAATTTCAGAAGAGAGAAGGGGGAGCTTATTTAGGGTAGACACGGATTTCGGATTTTGAAGTTTTGAGCATAACCGGCCCGAAAATTGTTGTGATATACCTTAACGGCAAAGGGCTAAAGACTACCATGGCAATAATGTATTGTCCGGTAGTTAGCGAGGTGAAGTATTAATGAAAATACCCGGTATTTTCGCGTTAGTTCTAGCGGTGGCTCTTGTCTTTCCGCTAAGCCTTACCGTAGTTACCGCCCAGGAAAGCACTGTTATAAGCATAAACATAGTAGACCCGGGCGAGTACAACGTAATATTCAACAACAACTGGCCAGGCGTGGCCGGCGGCGGCGGTATAGCTTTTGTGTCACCCACGATTCCTTACGGAGAAACAATGGCATCAAGCGGCTTCGTTATGCCTGGTGTGGTTCCGCCCGCGGGTTTGACATTTGGCGGATGGAACACAGAGGCTGACGGCGGCGGAACAGCGTTTACCGCTAATACCCCCGTAACATTCCACATAAACGTATATGCGATGTGGAACACCCCGGCCAACCTCGGCGACGGCGGAGATGATGGCGACGGCGGCGGAGATGATGGCGGCGCAGGCGGAACTGCTGCTCCCGGCCCACCCGCCTTGGGAGGTGCCGGCGCACTCGGTGCCGGAACACAGGCTGACGGCGACATACTCCTTGGAGACGGCTCTGTGGCTCTCGGAGACGGTGTTGTGCCTCTTGGCGCGCTGGCAGGCGACGCGGACGCGGAGTTTGCAGACCTTGAAGACGGTCTTGTGCCCCTGGGAGCATTGCAGGGCGACGCGGACGCAGGGTATGTTGAAATTGACGACACCCCTGTACCGCTGGCAGTAATGCCTTTAACAGGCCTGATAAACAATATGCCGTTGCTGCTCCTTGGTATGTTGGTATCAACGATTGCTGCACTGCTTGTCGCAGGATACTTAAGAAAACTTAAAAAAGAAGGCAGCGAGGCAGCGAGTAAGCGGTAAAGAGGCGGTTTAGCCTCTTGCACGGCAGACACACCGCACATATGGGTACTACAAACATTAAAATAATCTAATTTAAAAGGAGAATTTCACTATGAAAAAATTTATCGCTCTGGGTCTCTCGGCAGTAATCATTTCCACTATGTCCTTCGCAGTACTGGCGGCAGATGATTCGTCTTACGCGACTGTTGACATTACAATCACAGACGAGGCCGGCAATGATTTAGACCCGGACGGCCCCGCAGTAATTATTTCCGTACCCGACCTTGAGTTTGACGATGTAAGAGTATCGTTAACTGAAGAAGTAGAATCTAGCGCGATAGGTTCTGCAGAGATGCGAGTTGGTCATAACGCGTTTGCTCTTCAGGTAAGCATAGGCGATTTTGAAATCGATGACTATGTTACTATGGAAGGCTTTGAAATAGATCTTGAATTTGATGCTTATGGCTTCACCGGTAACGCCGAAGTAGAAGCTTTCGACGTTACACTTTACGCCGGAGTTGCTCCGCAAACTCTTCTTACAGCTGAGGCATCAGATAACACTCTGGCCATAGCTTACGTTGATTTCGATGCTGAACTGTGGGCACCCGCAGGCTCTGCATATAGGATCGGTGAAGCTGAGGCTACACTTTATTGGACAGTTGTGCCGACAGTAGTAGACTAATTTAACGGCGGAATTTAAACCCGGAAATTGGTTTAAATAACGAATAACACCCTAAACAATCCGGAGGTATAACGGATGCGTTTTATAAGATGTTTTATAGCAGGCTTTGCTATACTTTCGGCGGTGGCGTTTGCTCCGGGCTTAGTCTCGGAGGTACACGCCACCGGGGGTTTTTCCGTAAACCCGATATTGCCGGGAAACCAAGTGCCGGGAACAACATCGTTTTTTGACATATGGGCAGAGCCGGGGCAGAATGAAATCGCCATTTCGGTAAACAACTTGCGCGACGAGCCCATAACCGTGGAAATAGACATATTTTCCCCCGCCACAAGCAGCAACGGCTCCATAGACTATACATCAAGCGGGCGTAATGATGAGAGTATGCAACATTCTTTCGAAGATATAGCACGGCTTACGACTGCAAGGGAAATAACGGTACCGCCCAACAGCAGCGAAATAGTGCCCATAGTCATAACCATTCCCGCAGGGGGTTTTGAGGGGATAATAATGGGTTCGGTACATACCCTGCTTGGCATAACGCCGGAGGAGGAAGAGGCAGCCGGGATGATTGTAAATCGTTTCGCCTTCGCGCTGCCTGTCAGGCTTAGGGGAAACAACTATACCGATATTGAACCGAATTTTTTGATCGGCAATGTGGACATACAAACTGTAAACCACAGAGCCGCCATAGTTGCCGATATACGTAACCCCCAACCGCGGCTGGTTTCAGGAGCGATGGTAAGCGCGCAAGTTTATCAGGCGGGCAACGATACGGCGATCTTTGAAGTAAGCAATTTTAATGTAGACTTCGCGCCTAATACCATCTTCCCGCTAACAATGCAGGACCGGGCGGGAACAGGTGTACCGGGCGGTAATTACACAATAAATGTGCAAATAGAACACGATGGCGAAACGTGGAGCTTTGAGGAAGCGTTTCACATAGAAGCGGCACAGGCCGCCATGGTAAATGATTCAGCGGTAAACCAAGTGCAAGCGCCACCGCAGGGGCAGTCCCCTCAGACATGGATGTTTGCCGCGGGGGCGGGCGTAGTCATATTACTGATTGCAGCGGCTGCAGCTTTTGTGATAAAGTCAAACAAAGCAAGGCGCGACGAAATTGAACTCCTTAAAAAGCAGCTTGAGAAGGTTAAAGAGTAAGAACCGGCATGTTGTTTGGTGTTTACTGTCTGTGATAATCAACAAAGCATCCAAATGACCAGGCAAGGACAATATCATTTTCCTTCCCGGCATGTGTGAAAGAGGGTTTAACTGTGAAGAATGATAATATGAGAAGATTGTACAACAAAGAGGCAGGCTACACCGGGGTGTTTAAACGCCTTACGGCAGGTTTCGTAACCTTTAGCTTGCTTGTCAGCATTGTCGTGTACAACCCGGCACTCGCAACGGCGGACGAATATTCAGCGGTTGTGGTTACGGATGAATCGACACCGACCGAGCCTACAGAGCCTACAGAGCCTGTAGAGCCGACCGAACCCACAGAACCTGTAGAACCCACTGAACCGGTAGAACCTACCGATCCTGTAGAACCTACTGATCCTGTAGAACCTACTGATCCGGTAGAACCCACTGATCCGGTAGAACCAACCGAACCGGTAGAACCGACGGAACCGGTAGAACCTACAGAGCCGGAAGAACCGACGGAACCTACAGAGCCAACAGAACCCACTGAACCGGGAAGCTGTGGCGAGTTTGGCGAAGACTGCGAATGTGAATACGAAAACAATTTATTGACCGGAGATTCTCAGCTTGGTTTCGGAGGCGGAGCGGGAATCATAGCCGCTATTACCTTCCCCGGTGACGATGCAGACCGGCTGTACATTGAAGAGGGCAGCGAGCTTGATCTTCTCGATGGCGTGCTTGTCACTGATGGATTCGGTAATGACATTGGAAACATTATAGAAGTGGTTGTATACGATGACGGCGGGTTTTATGGAAGCGACCGTATCGCTGGAAGCGTTTACACCATAGTATATGCCGCGGAAGACATCCGGACGTTGAGCCGTGTCGCAACGAGAGACAGGTTTATCACCGTGGTCGAGGTGGGAACGCTTGATAACGAAGGCGGCAGGATCGAAATATTCTTCCCCGAAGATGAAAGCTCCGGCGAAGTGCTGTATGTAGAACTGAACTTTGAAGAAGACGAATATGGCGAACTGATAGTGGTGTATGACCTCTTGGACGGCGTGTACGCGCTTCTCTTTGAATACGAAGACGCCGAAGGCGAGTATGTGACGGTTACGGTATCGGACAATGGCGGCTTTGACCCACATGCGGAGCCGGGCGTATACTTTGTCGTGACATATGCAGCGCAGAACCCCGAAACAGGCAGCGAAGTTACGAGGCGAAGAACAGTCGCGCCGCGGCAGTTTGAAGACATTATGGCGTTAAATGCGGATAGACTGCCTTGGCGTACACTTAATGTCAGTACAGCAGAACAGCTGCGAAGAGCGCTTAACTTTGCACAAATAACCGGAACTGCAAATCAATGGTCTCAGTTGCCCGCAGATCGGTGGCTGGTAATTAACTTGCAGAGCGATATTACTATTCCCATTAACTCTTACACTATCAATTGGATTGGCGGAGATACCAACCCTCATAGAAGAGTAATTTTATACGGAAATGGTAATACAATAACTGCCACAAATACCGGGCAGCACTTGAGACCTTTATTTTCACCAAGAGGTTCGAACGCCCAAATGGTTGTCGAAAATATTACTATAAAAACACCTTGGCAGGATAGTCCTGATATGGTCAATGGTCTGGGCACGATACGAGCATTCTATGTTTCTTACGGTGCCAGATTATTTATTGAGGATAATGTTCATATTGCTAACTTTGTAACAACCGTATGGGGAAATGCTCCAATAGCTCAACGACCATACTTCGAGAGAGGTGCTGCAATCTTAATAAGTGCCGGTACTTCAACAAATATGGGGCGTGTATACTTAAATGGTCCAAACAGTACAATTATCAATAACCGTGCATTAAACGGAGAATTCACGCGACCGGGTGCCGCCATAGCTGTATATGGTGGGGACTTTATAATGAACGGTGGCACAATAAGTGGTAGTAGGGGTGCTTTTGGGGCTGCAGTTGGTGTATTTAACAGAGCCGGTAATCAGCCAAGCAGCTTTACCATGAACGCTGGCTCTATCCGCGATAACATCGCATCAGGCGAGGCAACAGGCGGTGGTGGTGTCGTTGTGCGTAACGGCGGTACATTTGTTATGAACGGCGGCGAAATATTCGGAAACCATGCACCCAATGGCGCCTATGGCGGCGGCGGATTGCTGGTATACTTTGGCAGTACAGCCACAATAAACGAAGGTGCTGTAATAAGTTATAACACAGCCGGAGTAGCAGGTGGTGGTATTAGTGTAACCAGCGGTGCCACCGGTCAAGCTGCGGGGACATTGACCCTTGCAGGGGGTGTTGTAGAAAGAAACCACACAACCGGCAACGGAGGCGGTATTGCAATATTTGGTAGTGGCTCTGACTTTATCATGAACAGCGGTTATATCAGAGGCAACACAGCAGTAGGCCGAGGCGGCGGTATAAGCATTGACGATGAGGCCAATATATACATGACCGGAGGCAGCGTTATGAACAATACTGCAGCCAACGGTGGTGGTCTTGGAGCTCCAAGCATACTCCAGCTTGCAGCGACTCGTATACACACTGCTGTAAACTTTTCAGGCAACAGTGCCAACGAGATTGTGATTAGTAGTCAAGCGCAGCACGAATTTGGAGACCGTATACATCCAGGCACAAGATCAGTTGGCTCCCATCCTTTTAACAACTACGACATTACTCCGGTTCATCCTGCAACGGGTGATGCTTATGTATTGACAACAGTGAACAGCCAGGTTACATTCGCAGACCCCGTGCATTCTATTCTGGGCGAGAATCACTTCTACGCCGGTACGCAGATTACAGTACACGCTGATGTTGATGTTGAAGCCGGCACCAGACGTCATAGAGATAACAATGATTTCTTCACCAACTGGACATTACCCGCGGCTGGTCCTATGTCGAGGTTTCAAAATGAAGTACGCAGCCCGGTAGTGAGTTTTGTAATGCCGAACAATGACGCGACTGTAACGGCAAACTTTGTTCCGGCAGATCAAGTATCTCTTGTTACCTTTGAGCCGGGTCTTGAGGGCACTCCCGATGTAACCTTTTATGTGCTTAACGACTCTGCGGTGGGTAGTAACTTCTCTGGGCTAAACGGTATGCCTGCGGAAATTCCGTCATTTTACGGGTATCGCGAAGGCTGGACTTTTGGAGGCTGGAGTTTGGATAGTCAGGTTTTCCCAAACACACCGGATGGTATCGCTCAGCTTGAAGCACATGAAGTTACAGAAAACATTACCTTTTCCGCTGTATGGAGAGCAAACTTCTCGTTTGATATCGGAAACCTGGACTTTGGTCAGTTAAGAGCAACAACACATATGCTTTTAGGCAATGTGATAGTTGCTCTGGGCGGTGAGGAGTTTACAGAAGTAGTTACACGGCCGGATGACATTGCTATAGCCTTTAGGGGGGTAAGCGATACCGGCTGGGGCATGAGCGTAAGAGCGGTACAAAGCGGAGGAACCGATTTTTACAGCATGATCCGTGTCAATGGGGTCTCAATCAACGGCGACAACGGCGCTCACATAGTGTATACTCACAAGAGTGGCATGGAAGATGAGGTTAATGTAACCTGGGGAGAACTGGGATTTGGCATTGAAATTCCGAATGACACGCGTATAGGCGGCAGTCATACCGCACAGCTGCACTGGACACACCAGCCAACAGTAACTCCGTAACCGTCATAAAGATAAGCCACCGTCAAGCTACACTATAGCTTGGCGGTGGCTTTTTAGTAATTACTACTTAGGACGTTCGCGTTGTTTGAACGCCGGTGGGGCGACGCCATCGAGGTCTACACAAATTGATTTGGGCGCATGTATTGACGTTTGCCAATTTTTTTTCTATACTGTATGTAGGAGCGGTTTCAAAATACTTTGCAAGGGGATACTATATATGCCAAAGAAGATCGCAGTAATCACGGGCGGCGGAGATGCGCCCGGGCTTAACGCCGTAATTTACGCGCTGACAAGGACGTGCATATCCAAGTATGGCTACGAGCTTATCGGCTACAAGTTCGGCTACCGCGGGTTGTACCTTAACGACTATATTCCGCTTACAATGCAGAGCGTGTCGGGCATACTTCACCGCGGCGGAACAATTCTCTACAGCTCGAACAAGGACAATTTGTTCGACTACTGGGTGGAGGAGGACGGGCAGAGGGTAAAGCGGGATGTATCGCCCGTAGCTGTCGAGAACTTGCGCCGCGAAGGCGTTGACGTGCTGTGTGTGCTTGGCGGCGACGGAACCCTGGCTTCGGCGTACGACTTACAGAAGATGGGGCTAAACGTGATAGGCGTGCCAAAGACAATTGACAACGACCTCGGCTCCACCGACACAACATTCGGATTCGACACCGCCGTGAACATCGTCACGGAAAACCTTGGCCGCCTGCACACCACTGCGGAGTCCCACCACCGCGTTATGATCGTGGAGGTCATGGGGCGTTCGGCCGGGTGGATCGCGCTTCATTCGGGCATTGCCGGCTCCGCCGACGTTATATTGATACCGGAGATACCGTTCACGCTGGAAGGCATCATTAAGAAGATTGAGTGGCGGCAGGCGCACGGCAGGACGTTCACAGTGATTGTGGTGTGCGAAGGCGCGTCGCTTAAAGGCGGCGACAGAGTTGTGAGCAAGATCGTGGAGGACAGCCCGGACCCCGTGCGCTTCGGCGGCATAGCCGGGATGCTCGCGGCGATGCTTGAGAAGAACATCAGCCAGGAAGTGCGCTTCTGCGCGCTGGGGCATATACAGCGCGGCGGCGAAACATCGGCCGCAGACCGCGTGCTGTCGTGCCGCTACGGCGTTGCGGCCGCGGATCTTATCCACAGGGAACTGCACGGCAACATGGTCTGCCTGCGCAACGGCAAGATGGACTATGTGAGCCTTGAGTCTATCGCGGGCAAGACCAAGCCCGTGGACCCAAGGGGAGAGATGGTGGAAGTGGCCAAATCCCTTGGTATATCGTTCGGAGAATAAGGAGTAGTGCATGGGATTACTGGAGAAGATATTCGGTTCGTACAGCACCAAGGAGCTGAAACGCCTGGAGCCGATAGTTGACAAGATAGAGGCGTTGGAACCGACATATGTAAGCTGCACAGACGAACAGCTGCGCGAGCAGACGGCGAAGTTTCGGCAGAGGTTGGCAGACGGCGAGACGCTGGACGACATCTTGCCGGAGGCCTTCGCCGTAGTGCGCGAGGCGGGCAAGCGCGTGCTGGGTATGCGGCACTTCCGCGTACAGCTGTTCGGCGGTATGATACTGCACCAGGGGCGTATTTCTGAAATGCGCACAGGTGAAGGTAAGACACTGGTGGCGACCTTGCCGTCATACTTAAACGCGCTTGCCGGCAAGGGCGTACACGTAGTGACGGTGAACGAATACCTGGCGCGCCGCGACCGCGACTGGATGGGGCGCATACACGACTTCCTGGGGCTTAGCGTGGGCGTGATACACCACGGCCTGACAAACGCGGAACGCCGCGAGGCCTATGCCTGCGACATCACCTACGCCACCAACAACGAACTCGGCTTTGACTACCTTCGCGACAACATGGTGATCATGAAGGCCGACATGGTTCAGCGCGGCCTTAGCTACGCCATCATCGACGAAGTGGACTCGATCCTGATCGACGAAGCGCGCACGCCGCTGATAATCTCCGGCGCGTCGGGCAAGAGCACCGAGCTTTACAAGGTGACAAGCGGCTTCGTGACACAGCTGCGGCGCGGAAAGATCCTTAACGAGCAGGAAGCCTTAAACCCCTTGATGCGCACCGAGATCGAGGAAGAGGGCGACTTCGTTATCGACGAAAAGGGCAAGACGGTGTCGCTTACGCTGGAAGGCGTGAAGAAGGCCGAACGCTACTTCGCCGTGGAGAACCTGTCGGACCCCGTGAACCTGGAGCTGCAGCACCATATCAACAACGCGCTGAAAGCCACATACAACATGCACCGCGACAAGGACTATGTGGTGCAGGACGAAGAGATCGTCATTGTTGACGAGTTTACGGGGCGGCTTATGCCGGGGCGGCGTTATTCCGACGGCCTGCACCAGGCTATCGAGGCCAAGGAGAAGGTGAAGGTTCACCGCGAGTCAAAGACGCTGGCCACCATCACGTTCCAGAACTTCTTCAACAAGTATGGCAAGAAGTCCGGCATGACAGGCACCGCGCTTACCGAGGAAGGCGAGTTCCGCGAGATATACGGCATGGACGTTATCACCGTGCCGACGAATGTGCCGGTAGCCCGCGCGGATCAGCCGGATCTGGTATACCGCAACATCGGCGCGAAGTACCGCGCGGTGGTGAAGGATATCAAGGATTGTTACGACCGCGGCCAGCCCGTGCTTGT
>WRAA01000004.1 GCA_009780445.1 Defluviitaleaceae bacterium | reverse complement strand
GTTTTCCGCCCTTCGTCGTCACCTCTTTCCTGCGCTGACGCTCCGGATGCTAAACGTGTGCCACCGGCACACAGCATTCTAGCGTACCCGTTGGGTACGCGTCGTCGGCGGTTCCTGGAATGGCGAAAAACTGACTCGTCAATCCAACGGCAAAAAGATATTAAACAGCCTCTTGCGGCATTTCGAGGATGATGGTGAAGGGGCCGTCGTTGGCCAGGCGCACGTCCATCTTCGCGCCGAAGCGGCCTGTCTCCACCTTGCGGAACTTGGCGCGCGCGTGGGTCACGAAGTGTTCGTAGATCGCGTTGGCGTGTTCGGGCGGCGCGGCATTGGTGAAGCTTGGGCGGTTGCCGCCGCGTGTGTCGGCGTAGAGAGTAAACTGCGACACAACCAAGAGTTCGCCGCCGATATCAGTGACGGAAAGGTTGGACTTGCCCTGTTCGTCCGGAAAGACGCGCAGCTTGGCGATCTTGCAGACCATGGCGGCGGCGTCGCGCTCCGTGTCGGACGCGGTTACGCCAAGCAATACAAGGAAGCCGCGCCCGATGCTCGCCACGGTGTTGCCGTCGATAATAACACAGGCCTCGGAGACCCGTTGCAGTACGCTCCTAATTTTCGGCCTCCCCCTTGGCTAAGAATTTGTCTATTGCTTCGGCGATATCCTCGAAGTCGCTGTGCAGGAGGCACTTGGAAATTGTGTTGATAAGCGCGCTGGTCTCGGGCGTCCATGTCTTGCTGTCCAGCTTTTCGAGAGCCTTGTCGATGATGCTTTCGTCGTAGTTTTCCGCGCCGAACTTGATGCTTTGCAGCTTTTCGTGCAGGAAGGGGATGTCGTCCTCGCTGACGCTGTTAAACTGCTGGCGCGACCGGTTCTCCCACTCCAGATGCTGGGTGAAGGCGCGAAGCGCGGTGAGAAACGGCGGCGTTTCGGAGAAAATCGCCGTGAAGTCCTTCTGCCGCCCAAGATCCTCAAGCCTTGCGGCTACCTCGGAAAGATCCGGGTTCTTGACGTTTAGCAGCGCACTGCGCATACCGTGAACGTATACGATGTAGGTGCGCAGTTCCTCCGGCGTGAGTTGTTCCTCGCAGTGCATGATATCGTCCAGCGCGGATATGGACTTCTTAGCGTCGCGCACAAATGCGTCGGAGAATATCGGCACGGCCCGGGATGGATCCGCGGCGACCCTCAGTACCGGTTCGCGCCGGCGTGTTTCGTAGAGTTCCTGCGGGTGTCTGCCGCGCACCAGCTTGTTCAGCACAGAGTTAAGGTGCCGCACGTCGATAGGCTTGGAGATAAAGTCGTCGAAGCCGTTGAGCAGGAACACGTCGGCCTGGCCGACAACCGCGTTGGCCGTCAGCGCGACAATCGGGTGGTGGTAGCCCATGCGGCGCAGGATCTTGGTGGCCTCAATACCGTCCATCACGGGCATCATGTGATCCATGAAGATGATGTCGTAGACATTCCCCTCCTGCACCTTCTCGATGGCCGCCGCGCCGCTGTATGCCCAGTCGATCTTCAGCTCGTAGGGCACCAGCAGACCCTTGGCCACATAGATGTTCGTCTCTACATCGTCCACGATAAGCACACTGCCGTAGGGCATGGCCTCCCGCGTCATCTGCACGCGCTTCATCTGCGAACGATTGTCCGCGCGGAAGCGGCGCAGATTCTCGGCGGTTTCCTCGCCCATTACGCCGCCGTCGGTCTTGCCCTGCGGCAGATGTACGGTGAAGGACGAACCCACGTCAATCTCGCTCTCCACGAAGATCTCACCGTTCATCATGTTGATGAGGTTGCGGCAGATGCTCATGCCAAGGCCGGTGCCTTCTATGGCGCGCGCCGTGCCTTCGGTGAAGCGGGCATATTCGTCAAAAAGCTTGTCAAGCTGCTCCTGTGTCATACCCTTGCCGGTATCAATGATTGAAAATACGAGGATAACCTCACTGTCGTTGGTATTGCTGTCGCAGTGGGATATGTGCAGGGTTACGCTGCCCTGGTCGGTATACTTGAAGGCATTGGACAACAGGTTGTTCAGTATCTGCTTGACGCGCAGCTCGTCGCCCATGATGTATGCCGGCAGATCCGCGTCCACCACGAGGTTGAAGTCTATGTGCTTGCTGCCTATGCGCATCATGTTAAGCTGTACGATGTCGCTGACAAAGCTGGCCACCTCATACTTGTTGATGATCAGGTCCATCTTGCCGGCTTCTATTTTTGAAAGATCCAGGATATCGTTGATGATGCTCAGCAGAAGGTCTCCCGAAGCGTAGATTTTGTCGAAAGCGTCCCTCACTTCATCGTCAAGGTAGGGGTTCATAAGCTGGATGTCGGTGACGCCCAGGATGGCGTTCATCGGCGTGCGGATCTCGTGGCTCATGGTGCTTAGGAAGTTGCTCTTGGCCTTGTTGGCGTGTTCGGCGATCTCGCGGCGGCGTGTCTCGCGCATGTCCATGTTGTAGCCGACGATGATGTTGGAGTCTCCGCGCCTTAGCCGCACATAGGTTACGTCGCAGGGCAGGATCTGGCCGTCCGGCAGGAGGTGCGTCCACTCTGTGCGAAGCCGCCCCTTGCGGAACGCCTCGGCGATAAGGGTGACGATCTTCTCGGAGGACGGCGTGCCGCAGGGCTGGTACTCCGGCGAAAGTTCGTCGAAGATGCGCATGTACTCCGCTGTGTCGTTCAGGCCGAAGAGATCCGCCGCGGTGCGGTTGCACTCCACCAAGTTCAGGCTTTCGTCCCAGATCTCCACAAAGAACGGCGCGGCGTCAATAAACATCTGCGCCATCTCCAGGGATGCCTGGACCTTGTCCATGGCCGCCATTATCGGCCGGAGATCCATGTTGTAGCCCACGACGATATCCTTGTCTCCGCGCCACAGGCGCACATAGATCACCTTGGTTGGGAATGGGTTGCCGTGGCGGTCTATGTGCATCCATTCGATCTCGTTGCGGCCTTCGCGAAATGCCGTGCCGATCACTTCCACGATCTTCTCCGACGACAGGGTGCCGCAGGGCTGGTATTCCGGCGAAAGATCCTTGAAGATGCGCATATATTCCTCGGTGGAGGACAGGCCGAACATCTCCGCCGTTGTGCGGTTGCACTCCACAAGCCGGATGTTGTCGTCCCAGATCTCGACAAAGAACGGCGCCGCGTCTATGAATCTCTGCGCCATTTCATAGGATTCGTGAACCTTTGCCAGAGCCGCCTTTATGCCGCGCTGGTCGTTCATGTATGATACAAGGAAGTTGGCGTTGTGGCGGCGAAAGCGCACCAGCGTGACTTCCGCCGGCAGCGGTTCGTTGTAAATGGTCGTGTGCATCCACTCAAAATTGGCATAACCGTGTTCCAGAGCTTCGTTCAGCCGCGTGACGATAAGTTCGTCCGACCGGCCGCCGCACGGCTGAAACTCCGGCATAAGCTTGTGGAAACGCTCCATGTACTCGGCACGGCTGTCCAGCCCGAATATCGAGATGGACGCGTCGCTGGTGCTGACAAGGTTGTGGGCTTCGTCCCACACATTGATGATAAACGGCGCGGAGTTGATGAGGATCTCGTAGACCTCGTTGGTCTCCCGCTCGCGCTCCATAGATGCCTTGATGGCGCGCAGATC
The DNA here is from genome assembly GCA_009780445.1 of Defluviitaleaceae bacterium. Classification (GTDB taxonomy): domain Bacteria; phylum Bacillota; class Clostridia; order Lachnospirales; family WRAA01; genus WRAA01. Next base: position 19,650 of record WRAA01000004.1, on the reverse strand, counting down.
GTTCTGGTAACACGCCAGCACGGACGAACCCTTGTAGTCTACGCGCACCAGCGTGATTTCGCAGGGGATAATCTCGCCGCGCATACTCCGGTGAGTGTATTCAAAGCGGTGGAAGCCCATTTCCAGCGCGGCGGTGGACGACAGCAGGATGTTGTAGCAATCGGCGGTGTCGCCGGCATACAGCCCGGGGAAGAGGTTGAAGAAGCCGTCTACGGCCTCCTGCTTGCTTTCAAAGCCGAACAGTGCCAGGGCGGCGTTGTTGCAGTCGATGGCTTCGACGGCCGGCATACCGTGTTCCGGAACAACGGGGCGCACCATGAAGCAGGACAGCGGCGTAGCGTCCATCATAATCATGGCGCGCTTGTCCGCGTCGTTCTCTATCTCCAGGCTCTTCATCGCAAGGCGCATATCCAGCACATATGTCGCAAACATTTGGCCGCCGTTGTACGTACAGCGCGTGACAATGGTATCCGTCGGCACACTCTTGCCATACGCGGTCGTGTGGGTGAACTCGAAGTGGTAGTTGTCGTGCTTTATGGCGGCTTGCGCGTGGGCGGCCGCAAGCTCCGGCGAAGGAGTGCCGCAGGGCTGGAGCTTGGGCGCGTAACCGCCAAAACCGCGCAGGAACTTTTGCTTGTCGCGCACTTCGAAAAGCTCCAACGCCGCGGGGTTGCAGTCTACGGGCTTGAAGTTCCGGTCGCGCATGATGATCGCCAGGGGCGACGTATTCAGGAATACTTCAGTGGTCTCGGCGGCTTCGTGAACTTCGTCAAGCACCGTCTCAAGCTCGGCAATGTGGATGCTTACGTCATAGGCGCAGGCCACCACAAGCCCGTGCGCCTCGCTCTGCAGGCTGATCTCGACACGCTCCAGAATAGGTGTCTGCAAGAAGAACGTGTGGCCGTCCCTGCTCTGCGCAAGGCTTATGTGGCGGCGCAGATAGTCGCGCGTGGGCTTGCCGCAGGACTGGGTCGGCGGCAGACAGACGTTAAAGTCCTCCACATTCTCGAAGCCGAACATCGCCAGCCACCTCGCGTTTGCCGCGACAAGAAGCCCGTCGGTGTCAAAACATCCGCAGGCCACGGGCAGCCGCTCCAGCAGCTCTTCCGGCGCAAATACGGGCCGGCCGGCGTTTACGGCAGAGTATGCCTTGCCAAAACTCATATAGTCACCTTCTCAAAAATTATGCGCGAACTTCCTTGATGCTTGCGCGTACTGCCCAGAAAACCTCGGTTATAAGCGGGTCGAACTTTGTGCCGGCGTTTTCCATGATAATGTTCATGGATTGATCCTGGTCCATGGCCTTCTTGTACGGGCGTTCCGACGTAAGCGCGTCGTACACGTCCACCACGGACATTATGCGCCCCAGCAGGGGGATGCCGTGGCCTTCCAGGCCGTTGGGATAACCGTTGCCGTCCCAGTGTTCGTGGTGCGACTTTACAAAGATCTTGGCATAGTGCAGGAACTCTTGGTCGTCTGTCAGCTCTGCTATTTTGTCGATCACGTGTTCGCCGAAGGTGCAGTGTGTCTTCATGATCTCGAACTCCGCGTCGGTGAGCCTGTTCGGCTTGTTGAGTATTGCGTCGGGGATGGAGATCTTGCCGATATCGTGCAACCGCGCGGACGACACAATCAGGCCGGTGTCAAGGTTGTCAAGCTCTTCGGAATACACGCCGCGCACCTTCATGCCTTCGATGAGGATCTCGAGATACTCCGACGTGCGCAGGATGTGGTTGCCCGTGGTCTTGTCGCGGTCCTCCACCATGCCGGCCAGCACGGAGAGTATGCCGTTTTGCAGAGTTTGCAGCTGCCTGGTCTTGTGTTCCAGCTCCGCGGTTCGTGCGCGTATTGTTTCGTCTGTCTCCAGGTGGGTCTTTAGGCGGTTCAGCAGCACGGGCGCGGAAAACGGCTTGTTGATGAAGTCGATCACGCCCAGCTGGAAGCCGCGCGCTTCGATATCAGCGTTTGTCATGCTCGTTAGGAAGATCACGGGGATGTCGGCGTACTTACGCTGTGATTTCAGTTGCGTAAGAGCCTGGAAGCCGTCCATCACGGGCATCTCGATATCGAGCAGTATCAGATCCGGCGTGCGTTTATCAATAAGCGCGAACATCTTCTCCGCCGAGGGCATGGTCATGACCCTGTGATGCTCCTTGAGAGCCTCCTTGGCGCTGGAAAGGTTTGTCTCGCTATCGTCCACTACGAAAATTGTCTTTTGCATACGGCACCTCGCCAACTGTACTTCTCTCAATCATACCACATCCTTGGCACTAAATCAAATAAATATTCATATAATTGCCGTAAATTGACGTAGAAACGGCGGCTCACGTCTGTGGGTCGCCGTTTTTAATGGAACATGCTCTATGCTTTGCCAACATCGTACATTTCGTCCAGCAGGAGCCAGTTCTGCGGCCAGTAGCGGTTGATCGTCCAATAGCTGAAACCGGCCAGATTGTACTTGTGCGCCATAAGGAGCTTGGCGTGCGCGCTCCGTGCGTCCTCGAACCATACTTCGTGGCGCGTATGCGCGTTTGGCCAGTATTCGAAGAATGGGGTCTGTGCGGTCTCGTCGAAGCTGATCGCCTGATTGTACTTACGCGCCAGATCCACGGCCCGGGTGTTGCCGATGGCCTTGCCGGGCGTGGCGGGGGTCACGGGGGTTGGCCAGTCGTAGCCGTAGTTCGGTATGCCCATCAGGATCTTGACGGAGGGCATAAGGCCGGTTGCGAAGCGCAGCACGTCCTCCACCTTGTTGATCGGCGCGACGGCCATGGGCTGGCCGGCGGCATAGCCCCATTCATAGGTCATGAGCGTAACATAGTCGGCGATTTGGCCGATTGCGGCGTAGTCATAGGCGCCGGTGAGGCTGTCGGCGGGGTTGTCGGCGTCCTTGGCGGGGATCGCGCAGGACAGGAAGAAGCCGTGCGACTCCATCCGCGCCGCGCAGGTTTCGAGGAAGCTTGTGTACGCCTCCCGGTCCGCCGGCAGAACATATTCGAAGTCCACGTCAAGCCCGGCGTAACCCTTGCTGTGCATGATGGCCGTCAGGCTGTCCAGCAGCTTGCCCACCGCGGCCGCGTCGTTGATGATGGCGTGCGCCAGGTCGGCCTCGAAGTTGCCGCTTGTTCCTATGTTTGTGAGGACAAGAGCCGGCATGACCCGCGCGGCGATTGCCGCGGAGATCGCCCTGTCCTCCGCCGCCGGCACGGCTATCGGCACAAGGTCGCCGCCCGGGCGCACTTCGTAGCTGAACAGGCTTAGGAAGGTCAGCCGCGGCAGGGTCTTGGCCAAGACGTCCTCCGCGATATTGGCGAAGGCATAGCCGTTCACCTCCACAATGCCCAGCCGATCGCTCTCGCCGGGGATCACTATAGTTTGGCCGATCACCAAAGTCTGCCGCGGGTCGATGCCGTTTTGCCGCGCCAGCGTTGCATAGTCCGTGCCGTACTCCTTGCCGATGGAATACAGGCTGTCGCCTTGTTGCACCACGTGTATCTGCATATCCTACCCCTCATTAATCATGTGTTCCACTATATGCGCCGGCCTCTTTGCCGTTGACTAAGACCATGCAATGTAGTATACTTAAAAACGTGAGTTCGATGAACAAAAACCATTCATCGAACTTTGATTACATCCGCACAATTTGCGGAAAGAACACCGCAAATTGTGCGGATAACCTGAAAAATGCTTCGCATTTTCAGCCGCTTACGCGGCTGGTTCGCCTTCGTCGAACTCAGATCATAATACGGTTTAATCATGACATAATATGGAAAAGCTAGGGATGGAGGAATGGCCATGCTGTGCGATAAGTGCAAGACAAATCAGGCGTCCGTGAGGATGCAGCAATACTTAAACGGCAAGAAAACGGAGATGAACATCTGCCACGAATGCGCCTACAGCGACGAAACCGTGAGCCTCGACAACTTCTTCCAGGGGCTGATGGGGTCCTTGCTGGCCAACAGCGTGAAGGACACGCAGTTCGTGCCGATCGGCAAGCCCGGCAGTGCTATAAACGAGCCGGAATGCCCGCTGTGTACGATGACCTACAGCGAGTTCAAGGAGCGGGGGCGGCTGGGCTGCGGCGTGTGCTACACCACGTTTCGCCGCCAGCTGTCCTCCATCCTCAATTCGATACAGACCAACAGCGAACACAAGGGCAAGATACCCCTGCGTTCCGGCGCAAAGCTTAATGTCGAGCGCGAGATCGCCAAGCTTGCCAAGGAGCTGAAAATACTCGTGGAGATGGAGGAGTTCGAGAAGGCCGCCGCCCTGCGCGACGAGCTGCGCGGCCTGCAAAACAGCCTAAAGCCGCAGCGGCCCCTGGAGCCGGAGCAGCCGCAAGGAGGTGACGACGATGTACACAACGTGGTATGAGGACATCCGCGCGGACACGGGGCAGATTGTGTCGTCCCGCGTGCGGCTGGCGCGTAACCTGCAGGACTATCACTTCCCGCGCAAGATCACGCGGGAGCAAGCGCGGGAGCTTGTGGCGCAGGCGCAGGAGGCCGCGCACGCCGCAAGCGGCCAAACAGGCCGGCTGGACTACACCGACGTCGCCGCCCTGCCGGATATCATGAAGGTGGCCATGCTGGAACGCCACATCATCAGCGCGGAGATGCTGCACCGGAGCGTATGCGGGCTCCTTGCCACCGGAGACGGCTCGCTGGCCATCATGATCAACGAAGAGGATCACATCCGCATACAGTCCTTCGGCACGGGTGACGGCATCGACGCGGCCTTTGAAACCGCGGAGCGCACCGACAACGCGCTGGAGCAAGTTCTGGACTACGCGTTCAGCAAGGAACTGGGCTACCTCACCTCCTGCCCGTCCAACACAGGCACGGGGCTTCGCGCGTCCTTCATGCTGCACCTTCCCTTGCTGGAGCGCAACAACCAGATCCGCAACATCCTGTCCGCGCTGACCAAGTTCGGCATGACCATCCGCGGGGTGTTCGGCGAAGGCAGCGAGAGCCTTGGCTCGTGCTACCAGATCTCGAACCAGGTGACCCTTGGCAAGTCGGAACAGGAGATCATCGAGAGCTTGAAGAACATCACGGCGCAGATCTGCGAGAAGGAACACAGCCTGCTGCACAAGGCTCTGGAGCGCGAACGCCACGACATTCTGGACAACGTATACCGTTCCCACGCCCTGCTGGGAAGCTGCCGCCGCATCGGCGCGAAGGAGGCGATGTCACTGCTCTCCAACGTGCGGCTGGGTTTCGCCGCGGACATCCTCGACATGCCGCGCCCCAACAAGAGCCTGCTCAGCATCATGATGAACATTCGCGACGCAAACATACAGATAATGTGCAGCTGCAACTCAACGGAACCAAAGGACGTTTGCCGCGCAAACTACTTACGAAGCGTATTCGGCAGCATATAGTTGATTGAGTTGAAAACGACCTTGCCTTTGCGGTATTTTTGCCGCAATGCGTCGTCGTTCCTCACTTGCGTACCACTGCGGGTACGCGGCGCTCGTCTCTCCTGGCCTTGCGTCAAAAATCCTCGCAAATGCAAGACCATTTTCAACTCAATCAACTATACAATAAAGGAGACCCTATGCAAGGTAAATTTACGGAGAAAGCAAAGGCCGCCATCGAGGCGGCACAGACAGCGGCCGCGACATTCGGCCAGAGTTATGTCGGCACGGAGCATCTTGTGCTGGGGCTTAGCATGGTGAGCGAGTCCGTGTCCGCCAGAGCCATCGAAGGCCAGGGCGTGACCACCAAGATGCTGGAAGATCGCATCCGCGAAGTGTCGCAGAACGCTAATATGGACATGTTGATGGCCCCGACAGACTTTACGCCGCGCACCAAGAGAGTTCTGGAGCTTAGTATGCAGGAGGCGGTGCGCATGGGCACGGGTTATATCGGCACGGAACACATGCTGATCGCCCTGATGCGCGAGCCGGACTGCGTGGGCGTACAGCTCTTGGTGAGCCTGGGCGTGGACACACAGCGGCTTTACGACGAGATCATGAACATGCTGGGCGAAGGCGACAAGTCTGGCGCAGGTCTGCCGCCGATACACAAGAAGCCCGTCAGCGCGAAGGGCAAGAATACCACGCCCACCCTCGACAAGTTCAGCCGGGACTTCACGCAGATGGCGCTGGAGGACAAGTTCGACCCCATCGTCGGGCGCGACCGCGAGATCGAGCGCGTGATCCAGATCCTTTCGCGCCGCACGAAGAACAACCCCGTGCTGGTGGGCGACCCCGGCACGGGCAAGACGGCCATTGCCGAAGGGCTGGCGCAAAACATTGCCGCGGGCGACGTGCCGGAGCCGCTGAAGGACAAGCGTGTCGTCAATCTCGACCTTTCGGGCATGGTTGCGGGCAGCAAGTACCGCGGCGAGTTCGAGGACCGCATCAAGAAGGTTATGAAGGAAGTTATCGACAGCGGCAACGTCATCCTGTTTATTGACGAACTGCACACCATAATCGGCGCGGGCGCGGCGGAGGGTGCAATCGACGCGTCAAACATCCTCAAGCCAAGCCTTGCGCGCGGCGAGATGCAGGTTATCGGCGCGACCACCATGGACGAATACCGCAAGCACATCGAGAAGGATGCCGCGCTGGAACGCCGCTTCCAGCCCGTGCGCGTGGACGAGCCTGACGAGGACGCGGCCATCGCCATGCTGCGCGGCCTGCGCGACAAGTACGAGGCTCACCACAGCGTCACCATCACCGATTCCGCAATAGACGCGGCCGTGCGCCTCTCGAACCGTTATATCACAGACCGCTTCCTGCCGGACAAGGCCATAGACCTTGTGGACGAAGCCGCGTCCAAGATCCGCCTGAAAACATTCACCGCGCCGCCTGATGTAAAGAAGCTGGAAGAACGCCTGACCGAGCTGGACAAGGAGAAGGAAGAGGCCATCAAGACCGAGGAATTCGAGAAGGCCGGGCGCATCAAGCACCAGCAGAAGGACATCGCCGCCAAGCTTGCGCAGATGAAGGAAGAATGGCGCAACGAAAGCACACGCGGCAAGCATATCGTGGACGAGGACGGGATCGCCGACGTGCTGTCGGGCTGGACGGGCATACCCATCAAGAGCCTGCGCGAAGAGGAAACAGAGAGGCTCCGCCGCCTTGAGGACACCCTGCACGAGCGCGTTATCGCGCAGAAGGAAGCCGTGGCGTCCATCGCGCGTGCCATACGCCGCAGCCGGGTGGGGCTTAAAAACCCGCGCCGCCCCGTCGGCTCCTTCCTCTTCCTGGGCCCCACGGGCGTGGGCAAGACTGAGCTGTCGAAGGCTCTGTCCGAGGCCTTGTTCGGCTCCGAGGATTCCATACTGCGGCTGGACATGTCGGAGTACATGGAGAAGCACAGCGTGTCGAAGCTGATCGGTTCGCCGCCCGGTTATGTCGGCTTTGACGAAGGCGGCCACTTTAGCGAGAAGGTTCGCCGCAAGCCCTATGCCGTCGTGCTTCTCGACGAAATAGAAAAGGCGCACCCGGACGTGTTCAACATCCTCCTGCAAGTGCTGGACGACGGCCACATCACTGACGCGCAAGGCCGCAAGGTCGACTTCAAGAACACCGTCATCATCATGACGAGCAACGCCGGCGCGCGCAGCATAATCTCCCCCAAGAAGCTGGGTTTCACCTCCGGCGAGGACAGCGAGAAGAGCTACCAAGCCATGAAGAAGAACGTCATGGACGAGGTAAAGAACGTGTTCCGCCCGGAATTCCTCAACCGTATCGATGAGATCATCGTGTTCCACACGCTTTCGCGCGAGGACGTAACGCGGATCGTCGGCATGATGATCAAGGAGGTTTCCACGCGGGTCAAGGAGAACATGCGCATCGACCTGCACGTTTCCGACGATGTTCTGCTCAAGATCGCCGAAGACGGCTTCGACCAGAACTACGAAGCGCGCCCCCTGCGCCGCGCAGTCCAGACCATTATCGAGGACAGGCTGGCCGAAGAGGTGCTGGAAGGTCGCCTGCAACACGGCGACACCATCAACATCGGCAAGCAGGCCGGCGGCGAACTAAGTTTCGCCATCACCAAGCCCTAAGAGCCTGTTTAGTATCTTTTCACCATTGTCTTGGCGTCCAGTTTTCCGCCCTTCGTCGTCACCTTCTCCTAGCGTACCCGTTGGGTACGCGTCGTCGGCGGTTCCTAGAATGGCGAAAAACTGGCTCGCCAATCCAACGGTAAAAAGATACTAAACAGGCTCTAACGAACGCTCTAAGGAATATCGTAGTCCCCGGCCTGTTCGTATGCGGAACCTTCGGGGTACAGCTCCAACGATTCAACCGCCGCCGACATACGCATAACCACGGCCACAACCACCACAACCGGAACACACAGGAATATCGCAAACATAACCTTCCTGTCCATAGGCTCCACCTTTCCATAACAATAATTCCAACAACAAAAACGGACACCCCGAAAGGTGTCCGTTTCTTTTGACTGCTTACAGGGGTAGAAGGACTTGAACCCTCAAGAACGGTTTTGGAGACCGGCATGTTACCATTACATCATACCCCTTTGGCTGTGCTTAGAACCTGTGTTCAATAATTCAATGCCGCATTGTTGGTGTTTTCGTAGAAAACACCTGCTTGGTGCAGATCGGCGTTGTTGTGGCCTTGTAGCGGCGACGACGCGTATCCGTGCGATCCGCTAGGAGCCGCTACAAGGCCACAACGGCGTCAAGCTGTGCCAAGGTGGCATTGAATTATTGAACGCAGGTTCCAGGATATTGTAACCCATCCCGTTCCGTATGTCAAGAATTTTGTTGTCAACTTTTCAGCGGTGTGCATAGTATGTGGTGAAGAGTAAAAAATGGGAGGTACACCATGGGACCTATGGGTGGTAACAATTTCTTTATGCTGTTTATGTTAATGATGATGATGCAGGGCGGGCAGGGCGGCGGCCACGGCCAAGGCGGCTTCGGCGGCGACATGATGATGCTGATGATGTTGATGTCCATGATGCAGCCGCGCGGCGGCATGGGCATGTGTTCGATGGACGCTTAGAACAGCGTCACAACTTCGATACGCCGGCCTAAAAGCCGGCGTATCATGCTTTAGAGGTGATGACCCATGAACAACGACAGCAACATGACCGACATGCTGGCGATGATGTCGCAGATGTTTGGAGACGGCACGCCCGAACAGCAGGACAGCCTGCGCCAAGCAATGGAGATGGCGCATATGTTCCAAGCCTTCAGCCAGGCCGGCCAAGCACAGGAGGCCGCGCCCGAAAGCTTCGCCGCGGACGAACCGACCCCGCCGCACGCCGAATTCTACGACGCGGCCATTCTCACGCCGGAGCTTGTCGCCATAAAGTCGGCCATACCGCACATGGACGCGCGATACCGCCGGCCTCTGGGCCTGCTCGTGAAGATGGTGGAGATGCAGCGGCTGATGGCCATGTACAACACACAGCCCGGCGTGTACGCCGCATCGTCAAACGCCGCATCCCCAAGCGCAGACACCCGCACGCGTTTGATGCTCTCCGCCATAAAGTCCAACACTGCCGACCCCGCTTCGCGCACAAAGATCGACATAATGCTCAAGGTCATGGAACTAGCGGATCTTGTCCGCGGAATAAACTAGCTTGCCGCCGATATACTTCGCGTGTACATAGTTCCCGTCCGGGCCGACTTGGTATATCATGCGTTCCAGCCTCTGCATCTGGCTTAGCGGAAACGGCGACAGCATCCGCGAATCGTCCAGCACCACCGCGTCAAAGGCGTAACCCTCCGACAAATCCCCCACTTTTCCGAAGAGCGACCCGCCGCCCCTTGTGGCCATGTAGAACACTTCGGGCACCGTAAGGGGCGCAAGCGATCCGTCCAAGATCCTCCGGCGCAGCTTGGATGTCTGGATCGCGTGCGCCATTGTGTGGAAGAGGGACAGGCTGTGCCCGCCGGCGATATCGCTCCCTATGCCGCAGTTTAACCCAAGATCCAGCCACATGCGCACGGGCGCGATGCCGGAGCTTAGGTTGCTGTTGGACGTTGGGCAATGGGCAAGGTAGACCCCCTTGGTCTTGAGCGTCTCAAGCTCCTGGAAGTCGTTGTAGACGCAGTGCGCCATAACCACGCGCCCGCCGTCAAGCACGCCGAAGCTGTCGTATGCGTCCACATAACCCTTGCTTTCGGGGCAAAGGCGGATGACCCACGCCACCTCCGCCGGATTCTCCGAAAGGTGCGACTGCAAGGCCATTCCCGTTTCCTTCCGGATCCGGCCAAGGCCGTGCATCAGCTCGTCACTGCATGTCGGGATAAAGCGCGGCGTAAGTATCGGGCGCACATTCCTGAACTTGCCGCACTCTTCCGCCCACGCGCGCGTATCCGCCAAGGACTGCTCCGCACTGCTCTCACGCAGGACGCCGGGGCTGTTCCTGTCCATGTTGACCTTTCCCACAAGCGCGTGAAGCCCGCGATCCTCCATCATCTGCATGAGCCTTACCGTGGCCTCCACATGCACCGTGCCGTATACGCAAAACCGCGTACTCACGCTGGCCACAAGGTCGTCCGCAAAGATTTCATAGGCCTTCTCGGCGTAGTCCAAGTCGGCATACTTGCTTTCCTCCGGAAAGGCATATGTCTCGAGCCACTCCAGCAGCTCCAGATCCATGCCAAGCCCGCGAAACGCATACTGCGGCGCGTGCAGGTGGATATCTGTCAGGCCGGGGATAATCAGCCTGTCGCCGTAGTCCGTCACGTCGATGCCGGCATACTTCTCCGGAAGCACGGGATACACCCCCGCCACGACCCCGCCTTCGCAGATCGCCCAGCTGTCCCGCAGAACTTCAAGGCTGCCGGGGTCCGTGTTACGTATCAAATGCCCCTTTATCGCAAATGTCTTTTCCGCGCTCATGATACCCCTCCGCTAGTCCTAATTTTGATACGACACGGCGCACAGCGTCGGCCATGCCGTGTTCCGCAATGTCGTCCAGCCCAAACGTTACCGCGTCGGCAAACCCGGCGATCTGCGTCAAGTCCTCCCCCCAGAACGCCGTGTTGGCAAGCAGGCTCCGCACATACTCCGCGTTTGGCAAGGCGTAGTTCGTCGCGAAGAAGTCCAGCACAAACGCGTCGTCCTTGACGCTGTAGGCCTCCCCCGCCCTGCGCCCCACAAGGCAAAACTCGCCGCGCTCCCCGCTTCTGTAAAACGCCGCAAGGGCGGCCATACTGAAACATATGCAGGGCGGCAGCACACCCGTTGCCGCAAGGCTGTCCTTCAAGGACGGCAGGATCCGCGCCTTCCACTTCGACACCGAATTAAGCGATATGCTAAGCAGGTTGTGCCTCAGATACGGGTTCTCGAAGCGTTCCAGAACAGAATCGGCGAAGGCCCGCACCTCCCGCGCGGGAAGAGGCACCGTCGGCGAAATTTCGTCGTACACCACCTTTTCCACAAAGGCGCGTACCGTGGGGTTCGCCATGGCGTCCCCCACGGTGTCAAGCCCCATTATGTACGCCGCCAACACCGACGCGGTATGCGCCCCGTTTAACAGCCGCACCTTGCGCTCGCGGTACGGCCGCAGATCGTCCGTGAAAACCACCTGCATCCCCGCCTTGTCCAGCGGAAACAACGCGGCGATCTCGGCGTGCCGATCGCTCGCCACCACCCACAGGCCGAAGGGTTCGCCCACGACCATCAGCTCGTCGCGGTAGCCCAGCATGTCGCGTTCGATGCTCTCGGCCTCCTCCGCGGGGTATCCCGAAACAATACGATCCACCAGGCAGTCCGCAAATATGCAGGATTCATCAATCCACGCCGCAAAACCCTCCGGCAGACCCCACAGCTTCACAAGCTTCATCACACACTCGCGAAGCTTCGCGCCGTTGCTCTCTATCAGCTCCGCGGGAAGCATTATCAGCCCCTTGGAGACATCCCCCGCGAAATGCCCATACCTTTCGAACAGCAGCTGCACCAGCTTGCCGGGGAAGGACGCGGCCGGCTTCGCCTCGAAGCTGTCGTCCGCGTCAAACACTATGCCCGCCTCCGTTGTGTTCGACACCGCAAAACGCAGATCTTCGCCCCGCGCAATGTCAAGGTATGCCGCATAGTCCGCGAAAGGGTCGACAACGCGGTTGATACAGCTTATGATGCGGTGTTCCGCCGTGTTCCGCCCGCCCTCCTTGCCCCGCAGTATCACTGTATACGCCGCGCCCTGCCGCTCATACTTCTCCAGCCCGCCGCTGCTTATCGGCTTGACCACCGCCACCCCGCCGCAAAACACGCCCTTCTCATTCGCAACGTCTATCATATAGTCCGCGAAAGCCCGCAGGAAGTTTCCCTCTCCAAACTGCACCACAACGTCAGGCTTGGGCGGGTTCTTATCGTCTGTTCCAATCTGCCTCATGCTCATCCTCCGTTACTTACACTGGTTGTTGTTCAACTTCTCCCTAAGTTCTGCTATCAATGCGTCTCTTCCGGCAAGCGAAGTGTCCTCTTCGATTTCTGTGTACAGTGTAGCACAACCGGCTGTTGTTTTCAATACGGTTTTGTGGTGTTTCGGCTAATTAAACGTTGTATTTGCGCGCACACTATGCTAGAATACTCTTGTTGAGTAGTAATCTGCCGCAAAGGAAGGGTCAGCAACGTATGGAAAAGGTTATCTTTGTTGTGGACGACAGCGTAACAAACTTAGTTGCGACCGAAGCCGCACTGGGCAAGCATCACACCGTAATGACCATTCCCACAGGCAAGAAGGCTATTTCGCTGCTGGAAAAGGTCAAGCCGGACCTTATCCTGCTGGACATCGAAATGCCGGAGATGGACGGCTTCCAAGTCTTGGAATATTTGAAGAGCGACGGCAGGTTCGCGGATATCCCCGTGATATTCCTCACAGCAATGCACGATGCCCGGACGGAGATCAAGGCTCTCGAGATGGGCGTGGCCGACTTTATGACGAAACCATTCTCGGAGCCTGTGCTGCTGAACCGCATACGGCTGCACATTCAGATGTACGAGATCTTGCAGGAGCGCACGGCACAGCTAAGCCGCTCCCGCCGAAAAGAGATGGAGGCCAACGAACTCGCCGCCATCCTGCTGGACACCTCCCCCATGCTGATAGCAATATGGGACGACCAATTCAACATCATCGACTGCAACCGCCAAATTCTGGACATGTTCGGCCTTCGCAACAAGGAAGAGTTTGTGGCGCGCTTTAACGAGTTTTCCCCGCCCTTCCAGCCCTGCGGAGCCTCTTCTATCGAAAAGCACACGCGCCTGCTGCAATACGTGATGGAAACCGGCTTCGACCGCCACGAATGGATGAGCGTCCTGCCAAGCGGCGAGCTTCTCCCGCTGGAGATGATCTGCACACGCGTGGAGCGCGACGGCAGGTACATCATCGTAAAATATCTGCACGACCTGCGCCCGCTGAAAGAAACCGCAAAGCTTGAGCGCGAGCTGGAGGCACAGCTTCTCGAGGCCGAAATAAACGAGCGCGCAAGGCTGATGTTCGACTCCACCCCGCTGGTCATCGAATATTGGGACCGCGACTTCAACCCCATGGACTGCAACAAAACCGCCCTGACGCACTACGGCTTCGCCGACAAGGACGAATACCGCCGCAAGCTGTTTTCGCTGTCCGTCAGCGTACAGGCCGACGGTTCGTCCTCACGCGCCCGCTGGAACTCACACTTGGAGGAGATCTTCGAAACCGGCCAATGCAAGTTCGAGTTCTCGGAGATATTAAACGGCAGCCTGTCCTTCCAGGAAGTTGACGGGATCCGCATGATGTACCACGGCGCGATAATCGCCGTTACCTATACCAAGGACGTAACCGTGCTGAAACAGATGCAGCAGGAACGCCGCCGCATAGAAATCGCAGAGGAAAGCAACAACGCCAAGAGCCGCTTCCTGGCCAGGATGAGCCACGAGGTGCGCACGCCCATCGCGGCGGTTCTCGGCATTTCGGAGATACAGCTGCAAAGCCCGGACCTCTCCCCCGTGGTGGAAGAGGCCTTCGCCAAGATCTACGACTCTTCGCAGATTCTGCTGGGCATCGTGAACGACATTCTGGATCTCTCGAAGATAGAGGCCAACAAGATGGAGCTTCTCTGCGAAGAATATGAGATAGCCAGCTTGGTGGGCGACGCGGTGCAGCCGCACATCGTCTCTGTGGGCGAGAAGGACATCGAGTTCCACCTCTATATCGACGAACAGCTTCCGCAGACCCTTTTGGGCGACGCCCTGCGCATAAAGCAGATCATCAACAACATCGCCTCCAACGCCTTCAAGTACACGGAGCGCGGCTCGGTGGATCTGTCACTGCTGCGCCGGAACTGCGTCACAGGCTCCCCCGCCGAACACGACATTATGCTGGAAATATCCATCCGCGACACCGGCCTGGGCATGACGGATGAGCAGATAGCCACACTCTACAACGAGTACACCCGCTTCCACGAAAGCGAACCGCGCTTTGTAACGGGAACCGGCCTTGGCATGGCCATCGTGTGCAACCTGGTGTCGATGATGGACGCGTCCATCAATGTTTCGAGCAAGCCCGGCAAGGGCACCCACGTGACGGTGAGCATTCCGCAGAAGATCGGCAACCCGCAGATTCTGGGCAAGGAAATGGCCAAGTCCCTCCAGAGGTTTGAGCTAAACGCCCAGAGCGCGAAGAAACGCTTCAAGTTTGTGCCGGAGCCTATGCCCTACGGCCGCGTGCTGGTGGTTGACGATATCAGCGCGAACCTGTATGTCGCGCAGGGTCTGCTCGGCTTCTACGATCTGCATGTGGACACGTGCGACAGCGGTTATGCCGCGCTGGAAAAGATAGATTCCGGCAATGTGTACGACATAGTGTTCATGGACTATATGATGCCCGGCCTAAACGGTACGGAAACAATGCACTTGATGCGCGAACGTGGCTACACCGCGCCCATTGTCGCGCTAACGGCCAACGCGCTCATCGGCCAGGCGGAGGAGTTCATCCGCAGCGGCTTCGACGGTTTTATCTCCAAGCCGATACAGACAGTTCACCTGAACACCTTGCTTGTGCGCTATATCAAGGACAAACACCCGATCGAAGCCGCACAAGCCGCCGTAAGCCGGGCTACGCGGCGGACGCAAAACATCAACAGCTTCCGGCACGACGCGGAGCTTCAGCAAAAGCTGCAGTCCGACTTTGTACGCAGCCAGAAGGATGCCGTGGCGGATATCCGCAAGGCCGCCGAAGCCGGCGACACCGAGACGGCCCACCGCCTTGCCCACAGCCTAAAGGGTCTTGCCGCACTCATCCACGAGGATCGGCTCTCGCAGGCCGCCCAAGGTGTCGAACAATCCTTCGACGACGGCGTATCACCCTCCGCCGAAAGCCTTTCCGCTCTGCATCACGAGCTTACAATAGTCCTGGAAAAAATCGCCTCCCGGCAGCTTAGGCATGATCTGAACAGAGCCGCGCCCTCAAGCACGGCCGACCCTACGCAGCTGTTCGACAAGCTGCTTCCCCTGTTGGAATCCCGCAGCTCCGGCTGCCAAGACATGCTGGACGATCTGCGCGGCATACCCGAAACCGCCGTGCTTGTCCACCAGATAGAAACCTTCAACTTTTCAGCCGCGCTCAAGACTCTGATCGCGCTGAGGGACATCCTCCACATCAAGCGGGCTTTGACCTGAAAGGCGGCGATAGTACACCGTGCAGATAGCGTTAAAATCTTTCAAAACGAGCCGGCTGGCCTTCCGCGTGCGTGTGCTGTACTTCGGTATCCCCCTCGTGGCCATAGCCATCATGCTGGCAATAAGCATTATGATCTACAGCCAAGTCGCGGCGGATAACGCGCAGCAGTCGTCGCGCCAATATTCCATCGAGGCCGCGTCGAACTTCCAGACAGCCACCGGCCCCCACTTTATCCTGATGCAGCAGCTGGCGCGCTCCACAACCATCTCCCGCTGGCTGGCAAACGAGAACGACCCCTTCATCAGGACTATCGCCTTCAACGAGATCATGGGCTACGCCGTGTTTGCCCCCGAGATCTACCTGATGTTTACGGTGTACGAATCTCTGAACGGTTATGACTTCACGACAGACCTCACGGCGGAGCAGTTCCTGCCGTGGGGGCAGCTGGCCGGCGGGGATGTAAGCCAATGGTTCTACGACACCCGCGACGCGGACGTTCCGTTCATACTGAACATACAGCGCACCAGACCCGACGACGGCCACTTCTACCACTACGTATGGTCCAACCACAGGATGTACTACGGCGGCGTGTTCGTAGGTGTGGTCACTGTCGGCTCTCCGTTCGACAGAGTGTTCCACGCCGTCTTTGGCGACTTTGACGCGGCCAACAGGCGCGGCTACATACTCGACAATATGGGAAACGTGCGCGCGGACAGCCTCCAGCTTCTCGAGATCTTCGACACCGGCCTGCCCACCTTCCCCTCGATGCCCGAACTCTACGACAACCCGGACATGTACAGCTATCTGCACGTGCATCTGGGCAAGCTGTACTCCGGCATATTCCAACCGGAATACTACGCCCTAAGCGCGATACCCCTGCGCGGCAGCTTCCGCTACGCAAGTTTCGCGCCGATAATCGGCACAAACTGGTCCGTTGCGGTGCTGTCCGGCTACACCGTTTTCGACGATACGCGCTACTTGCCGCTGATGCTTGCGGGTCTTGCTGTGCTGGTGTTGTCGATCCTGCTGGGCAACGCCCTGCTTCCCGGCATGGTGCTTATGCCGCTTTTAAAGCTGACGGACAGCGCGGCGGCCTCATTAGATTCCCCCAACTCGGAGGACATCTACGGCCTGGATCGCGACGACGAAATAGGCGACCTTGCCCGCACCATCCACGAAGCAAGGGACGTACTGCGCAGCCGCGAGGCCGACGAGCGCGCGAAGATCTTAGTTAATTCCTCCCAAATTGCCTGTTTCCTGCATGACGAGAGCTACATACCGGTAGACTGTAATCAGGCCGCTCTCAACCTCTTCATCAAGCGGCCGGGCGAGTCTGTCGGCGAGACCTATCCGGACGACAAGGATCTGACCACCTGCACCCTCGAAGAAGGCTGCAACCTCTCCGACCCCCGCAACTCCTGCGACAGGGACGACTGCTACATCCGCCGGTGTTTGATCGAGAACTTCTTCTACATCTTCCCGGGTTATGCCGAGCGGGCGGAGGAGATCAAGGCCTTCATAACCGAGTGCTGCCTCGAAGCCAGCAAGCACGGCACAAAGCGCTTCGAGTATACGCTGACGACGCTGTACCGCGAAGAGATCCCCTGCGAAGTAACCATCGTGTCTGTGATGTATAAGCAGAGCCAGGGTTATGCCGCGTATATCCAAGACTTGCGCGAAAGGAAGCGCATGGAGCTTGCGGAGGAAGAGAGCAGGGCGAAAACCCGCTTCCTCACACGCATGAGCCACGAGATCCGCACACCCATGAACTCCGTAATGGGCATAACGCAGATCGAGCTTCAAAAAAACGGCCACCCGGACGATACCCGCGAGGCCTTCCTGCGTATCTTTACGTCGTCCAAACTGCTGCTTGGCATAATTAACGACATTCTGGATCTGTCCAAGGTGGAAGCGGGCAGGCTGGACATCACCCCCGCGGTTTACGAAACATCCAGCATGATAACCGACACCACCCAGCTCAACCTGATGTACATAGGCGGCAAGAACATCAACTTCAACGTACAAGTTGACGAACATCTGCCCATGACAATGATCGGCGACGAGCTGCGCATAAAACAGGTTCTGAACAACATCCTGTCCAACGCCTTCAAGTATACCGACTACGGCGACATAACCCTCAGCTTCAAGGCCGAACCCGCCGCCGAACCCGAAAGCGTCGTCCTTCTTGTGACCGTCTCCGACACCGGCCGGGGCATGACGCCCAGCCAGATCGAGAACCTGTTCGGCAAGGACCCAACCCTCTTCAACCCGGAGGCCGGCGAGAGTATCGACGGCAGCGGCCTTAGCCTGTCGATCTCCTACTCCCTCCTAAAGCTGATGGGCGGCACCGTCAGCGTAACCAGCCGGCCCGGCCACGGCAGCACATTTTGCATAGGCATTCCGCAGAAACGCAAGGGCGGCGAGGTCTTGGGCAGGGAAGCCGCCGAAAGCCTCCGGCGTCTCGAGGCCGTGCAGTCGCACATGCGCAACCCCTCCCGGCAAGTCTGCGAGCCGATGCCCTATGGCCGCGTGCTTATTGTGGACGATGTGGAGTCCAACCTGTATGTGGCGAAGGGTTTGCTGCGCCCGTACAAACTGCACGTGGAGACCGTGGACAGCGGCTTTAAGGCTATCGACAAGGTAAACGCCGGCCATGTGTACGACATAATCTTCATGGACTATATGATGCCCGAGATGGACGGCATAGAGGCCACGCGCAAGCTTATTGAACACGGATACTGCCACCCCGTAATTGCTCTCACCGCCAACGCCACGGTTAATGCCGCGGAGATGTTCCTGCCGAAAGGTTTCGCCGACTTTATCTCCAAGCCGATAGACCCCGCGAAGCTCGAGGCCTGCCTCCTGCGCTTCATCCGCGACAAACAGCTTCCGGAAACTCTGATGGCCGCAAGAGCCGCGCACCGCCACTCACAGCCGGAGGGCGAGGCTTCGCCCGGCCTGTCCGCCAGGCTGGTGAAGTCCTTCTTCGCCGATGCGGCGCGGGCCTTGGAGGTTCTTGAACCTATGCCGGACGCCGGCGAGATGCACGGCGCGTACCTCAAGGCCTACACCATCCAGACCCACGCCATGAAGAGCGCGCTGCACAACATCGGCCGCACGAAGCTGTCCCGGGATGCCGCAACTCTCGAGCAAGCCGGGCGCGACAACAACACCGCGGTTATCACGGCGCAGACGCCGCTCTTTATCGCAAACATCCGCGCCGTGGTGGAGGAGCTTTCATCCGCACCCTCCGCCGCACCGCCGGCAACGGAGACAGCGGCCGCGGCGGATCCCGCCGCCCTTAGGGAGCAGTTTCTGGCCATAGCCGCCGCCTGCGATGTCTATGACAAGGCCGCCGTTAAGTCCGCGCTGAGTTTTCTGCACGAACTGCCCCTGCCGCCGCAAGCCGCGTCCTGCCTCGAAGAGATCGACAGCCACATCATCGTAAGCGACTTCGAAGAGGCCGCCGTTATCGCCAGACAAGCCGCCGACACACTAAGCTAAGCAGTTCCGCTTGACACTAAGCTTCATCGTTCGCCGGAAACCGCAGTGAAGCATTGCGGCTCCGGCTCCGATTCAGCAAGTGTCAAGTGGAACTGCCATAAATGGAGTAATGAATATGTATGGGAGTTCCAGCAAACTAAATGAGGCACTTGCAAAGATCACAAAGTTACCTGCGTTGTCGGCCGGCATTCTTGAGGACGCGGCGAAGGTGATCGCCGAGGTGGGCTGTCATTCCCTGAACACTCACCGCGTGGGCATCTGGAGCACCAACATCAGGCTCAAGCACCTGAGCAGCATAACCTACTACGATTCGCTGACGCGCCAGCACTGCATCCAGGCAGATGTGGACATAAGCGGGTGCGAAGAGTATATGCGCCTGCTGAAGTCCGAGCGGTTGATAATAGTTAACAATGCCCACACTCCAAACCCTCTCTCCAGCATATTGGAAGGTTATGGCCCCAATATATGCGCCATGCTTGACGCGCCCATACGTATCGGCGGGGAGCTGGCCGGCGTTGTGTGCATCGAGCAGGACTTCTGCGCAGACTTC
>WRAA01000003.1 GCA_009780445.1 Defluviitaleaceae bacterium | reverse complement strand
TTCCTAGTCTAGCGAAAAAATCACTCGAAAATCCGCCGAAAGCGGGTTTTCAAACACGCCCTAGGATAATTTGTGTAGAATATTTGATATAGAGGTGTGGTGCTATGAAGAAGTTCCTGATACCGATCGTAATATCTGCGGCAATCGTGATACCTTCAGCCGCCGCGCTGGTTATGTTTGTGTTTCCCCGGGGCGAAGCCGCCGCGGGCGAGGCTGTTTATGCTGTCAACCAAGTTCCGCTGGCGCGTATGGAGGAAGCCCGCGAGATCTATGCCGAGCTGCTGGCAAACCCGCCCGCTCCCCTCGACCGCGGCGAGTTCCAGGTGTTTATCGCCGGGATGCTGCTTGGCGAATTTGATACGATGGAGCAGGCGCAGGCCGCCTCCGCCGGATTTGAAAATGTGTTCATCCGCCGAACAGGCCACAACGGCGCGGCGTGGGACAACTATCCGCCGTTCTTTGTGTTCCGCGAAGGCGGCCGGTCGGAAGAGTTTATGAACTTCGGCGAGGCCGTGGCCTACGCGCGGCAGGATCCCGCGTCCTACATCTACCACCGCCGCGATCAAGCCCGTTTATGGGCGCGGGAGGCGGAACTGAACATGCCCGCGGCACATATGATATACGGTGTGCCGATGATCTACCAGCTGCCGGCCCTGCCGCGCGGGTGTGAGGTTACGTCCCTTGCGATGCTGCTTAACTTCCGCGGGGTGGATGTAGACAAGATGCAGCTTGCGGAGGAAGTCCGCAGGGATCCCACGCCGGGCGGCATAGCCAACGGCCGGGTCTACATGGGCGACCCCAACTACGGCTTCATCGGCAATATGCACGACATAACGGAGTTCGGCTACGGCGTATACGCCCCCCCGATATTCGACCTCCTGCGCAGCTACTTCCCAAACGAGGCCGTGGACCTCACGGGCGCGGAGTTTGATGACCTTCTGCAGTTCGTGGTGCGCGGCATCCCCGTGTGGATCGTCACTAACACACGCTTCCACTATCTGCCGCAGTACCAGTTCTTTATGGCACAGACTCCCCAAGGCCAGCACCGCGCCACATGGCGTATGCACGCCGTAGTTATCACAGGCTTCGACAACAACACCGTGTTCTTCAACGACCCTCTGGGCAATGCCGCAAGGGCAAACCGCGCGTCGTTTCAAGCCGCGTGGGAGCAGATGGGCAGCCAAGCCGTGACCCTTTCGAGGTAGACCTATGCCCAAGCTTTCGCCGCGCGTCGCCAACAACTACATGCTGCTCAGCATACTGCTGGGCAACGCGTTTATCTTCTTCGTCTTTGCCGCGGCGAACCTCCTGCGCCAAGCGGGTGTCGGCGCGGCCGGCCTGATGTTCGCGCCGGGGGTGCCGCTGGTGATCGGCCAGATAAGCGTCACCCTGCTGCCCTTCGCGGTCTACCTGGCCGTGACGGGGCAGAGGGTGCGCGACGTTATCCCGTGTAGGCCCGTCGGCCTGCTGAACCTCGGCATGATCACCCTGATCACCATTACGGTCATGCCGCTTGCCAGTATGCTTGCCGTCCTCACCATGCTGGTTCTGGGCATCGGCAACAACGTGGGCGAGATTGTGGGCGATGTACTGCGCACCGGCCTGGGTTTCGCCTTTGTGGTCATCGTGCTGGTGCCGTCGGTGTTCGAGGAGATCGCCCTGCGCGGGGTTGTCCTCAGCAATTACCGTAATGTGGACACTCACAAGGCCGCCTTGGTCAACGGCCTGTTCTTCGGCATCTTCCACCTTAACCCGATACAGTTCCTGTACGCCTTCCTGCTGGGTTACGTCTTTGCCCTGCTGGTGATCTACACGCGCAGCATCTTCGCCGCGATATTTGCGCACCTTGTGTTCAACGGCTCCCAGGTGCTGTTGAGCTTCCTTGCGCAAGTCTATCTCCAGGCCGTGGGCGAAACCGTGTACATACCGGACATGACCTCGCCTGACATGCTCTTGACATCCTTGAGATCCTACGGCATTATCGCGGCAATATTCACGCCTGTGCTGATCATCCTGCTGAAGTCCTTCCGCGACATCAACAAGCGCAGATTCTTCCGGGAGGAGTTCGGCACGCGCTACGCGGACAACACGCCGCCCGTTAGCCGGGACACCGGCGAAATGGCTCTGCCGCCTTACGGAAATGACGCGGACACAGACAGAGACAGTGGGCGCATTGTTACGGCAAGCTTCGTGCTGATGGTCGTTATGTACATCATCTTTGCGGCTGTCGTCATATAAATAGCACCACACCACATACATTGACAGGGAGAGGATTCATATGAACTTAGCAATTGTAGGCGCAACTGGCAACGTGGGGCGCGAGTTTATCAAGGTGATTGAACAGCGCGGCTTTAAGTACGACGATCTGCGCCTGTTTTCGTCCGCGCGTTCCGCCGGAAGTTGTGTTGTTGTGAACGGCAAGGAGTTTATCGTCGAAGAGCTGACCGAAGGCGCGGCCGACGGCATCGACATCGCCCTGTTCTCGGCCGGCGGCGACATTTCGAAAACTTTCGCGCCGATCTTCGCCGAAAAGGGCGCGTTGGTCATCGACAACAGCTCCGCCTGGCGTATGGATCCAGCCGTGCCGCTGGTGGTGCCGGAGGTGAACCCGCAGGACGCGAAGCTCCACAAGGGTATCATCGCGAACCCCAACTGCTCCACGATCCAGTCCGTAGTCGCCCTCAAACCCTTGCAGGACGCCTTCGGCATCAAGCGCGTGGTGTTCTCTACATATCAGGCGGTGTCGGGGGCGGGCATGGCCGGCATAACCGACCTGGAGCAGGGGCTGCTGGGCAAGCCGCCCGCAAACTTCAAGCACCCAATAGCGGGCAACCTTATCCCGCAGATAGACGTGTTCACCGACAACGGCTACACCAAGGAAGAGATGAAGATGGTGCTGGAGACGCGCAAGATTATGGGTCTGCCGAACCTGCGCGTAACGGCCACCACCGTGCGTGTTCCCGTGCTGAACTCGCACAGCGTGTCCATGAATGTGGAGCTGGAGAGCGCGTTTGACATGGCAGACGTGTTCAAGGTTCTGCGCGAAGGCGCGGGGCTTGTGGTACAGGACGACCCGGCGAGCCGGCTCTACCCCATGCCGCTGAACGCCTCCGGCACCGACGAAGTGTTCGTAGGGCGCATCCGCCGCGACGAAAGCGTGGAGTTTGGCCTAAACCTCTGGTGCGTGGCCGACAACATCCGCAAGGGCGCGGCACTTAACACCGTGCAGATAGCCGAACTCATATAAGAGGAGAATTTAATATGGCATTGTTCACAGGCAGCGGCGTGGCGGCGTGCGTGGCTTTTAACGCA
Organism: Defluviitaleaceae bacterium; assembly: GCA_009780445.1. Taxonomy (GTDB): domain Bacteria; phylum Bacillota; class Clostridia; order Lachnospirales; family WRAA01; genus WRAA01. Next base: position 20,292 of record WRAA01000003.1, on the reverse strand, counting down.
GACGGCAGCCTGGGCCTTCCCGCTTACGAGAAGTTCGTTAACTTCCTGATCGACAACGGCACCGACGCTATCATCTCATGCGGCACCACGGGCGAATCCGTCACGCTTAGTGACGACGAGCAGTTCGAGGTTGTGCGGTGTGCCGTGTCGGCAAGCGGCGGGCGCGTTCCCGTTATCGGCGGGGCAGGCTCCAACAACACCGCCCACGCCGTCCACCTGGCGAAGCAGGTTGCGAAGGCCGGCGCGCAAGGCTGTCTGGCCGTTACGCCATACTACAACAAGCCGACACAGCGCGGGCTGGTCCAACACTTTGCGGCCATTGCAGAGGCCGCCGCCCTGCCTACGATACTCTACAACGTTCCCGGCCGAACGGCCTGCAACATCCAGCCCGCAACCTATGCGGAGCTTGTCAAGATCCCGAACATTGCCGGTGTGAAGGAAGCTTCCGGCAATATCGTGCAGATCGGCGAAGTGGCCGAAGCGGCCGGGCCGGACTTCCCCATCTACAGCGGCAATGACGACCATATCGTGCCGGTGCTGTCCTTGGGCGGCCTTGGTGTGATCTCCGTCATGGGCAACATCATCCCGCAGTATACACGCGACATGGTGGCCAAGTACCACGCGGGAGACACAGCCGCCGCCGCCAAGATGCAGATCGGCGCAATGGGCCTCGTCCGCGCCCTGTTCTGCGAAACAAACCCGATACCCGTAAAGACCGCGCTGAACCTCATGGGCATGAACATGGGTGCGTTCCGCCTCCCGCTGTGCGACATGACAGAGGCCGGCCTTGCCGTTCTGAAGCGCGAGATGGCCAAGTTCGGCCTGATCTGATGACGGTGCTGCTCACAATACAGTACGACGGCACGGACTACAGCGGCTGGCAACGGCAGAGCAATACCCCGCACACTGTACAGGAAGTTCTGGAGAACGCGCTGGAGCGAAGGCTCGGCGCGTTCCGTGTTATTACCGCCGCCGGGCGCACCGATGCCGGCGTACACGCTCTGGCCATGCCCTGCGCCTTCGTCTGCGACAATCTGCGCATCCCCCTCGATCGTCTGCCCCTCGCGCTGAACAGCCTCCTGCCGCCGGACATCCGCGTAATGTCGGCGCGGCGCGTTGGCGACGGCTTCTGCCCAATTATTGACGCAACCTCCAAGACATACCGCTACGAGATCGACAACTCGCCGTGTTCGGACGTTTTCGCCCGCCGTTATGCCTGGCAGATCCGCCGGGAGCTTGACACCGCGGCAATGCGCCAAGCGGCGGCGCACTTCGTCGGCACCCACGACTTTATGGCCTTCTGCGCGTCCGGCGGCAGTGCCGCAACAAGCGTGCGCACCATTTTCGAGATAAACCTTCGGGAGACGGCAAACCGCGTGAGCATCAGCGTGACGGGAAGCGGCTTCCTCTACAACATGGTGCGCATTATCGCCGGCACCCTGGCGGATGTGGGGCTGGGCAAGCTGCCGCAGGAGCGCATCCCCGCGATCCTGCTCTCGCGGGACAGAAAAAAAGCAGGTCAGACAGCACCTGCTAACGGTCTCACAATGGTTGGGGTTGTGTATCCGAATGTGCTCTAATGCCGCGGTGCGCGTTCGACTATCACGATAGCCTTCGTCACCGCCGAAACGATGTCAACGTCGAACTGCTGGCGCAGCTTGGAAAGCTTCGAGTAGAGTTCTCCGCGTTGGGTGACGATGTAGCGCGGCGGCAGATCGTTAAGCGCGATGGCCATTGTGTCTGAATAGCAGTGTTCGCACTGACACGCCCTCATGCGCGGCAGCACCACCTTCATGGTGTCTTGCACGCAGACTTCCATATAGTTCTTGACTACCAGAGACGACTCAAACATTGGCTCCACTCCTGATTTATAATTTTGTATAGAGGTACAGTACAAGCTTCTCAGGCAGGCGTTTCAGCTTCACCGCCGGCTCGTCCCGGCGGCTTACCGGCTTCACCAGTATGGAGTATACGCCGTTTCTGCGCGCGCACCACACGTCTGTGAATACTTGATCGCCGATCAACACGGTGTTGCCCCGGCTTGCGCCCATCGCGCCCATTGCCGCGTCCAGCCCCCTGCGCCCGGGCTTGCCGGCCTTGGCCACATAGCTTATGCCCAGGTGGGCGAGTGCGGCGGCAAAACCTTCGACACGCGCCAGCTTGTTGTTGGACAACAGGGCTATCGCGAAGCCTTGCCCGCGCAGGGCGGCAAACAGCTCCAGCGTGTGGGGGAACGGCTCCGGTGTGTCGAAGGGCGCCAGGGTGTTGTCGATGTCGTAGATCAGGTTCGTGATGCCTGCCGCCGCAAGCGAGTTATAGTCTATGTCGTACACCGAATCGAGATACAGGTCCGGGAACAAATTCCGCATAACCACCCTAAATACGCCCGGCGAACATTTCGTAAAGCGTCTGCATACCCGCGCCCGTCGCGCCGGGTTTGTGGAATTCATAGCCGGGCTTCGCGCTGAACGCGGTGCCGGCGATGTCCATGTGTATCCACGGCAGGCCTTCGGCGAAAAACTCCATGAACAGCCCGGCCGCCATAATGCCGCAGCCGTCCTCCGGCGCGTTCTTGATGTCGGCAATCTGCCCTTCTATCATCAGGTAGTATTCGTCGTGGTTTGGCATACGCCAATATTGTTCCGCCGCAAGCTTGGCCGCGTTGAGGAATCGGCCGTAGAATGCGTCGTCGTTGGACATGGTGGCCGCTGTTTTCTTGCCCAAGGCGGCCACGGCGGAGCCTGTGAGGGTCGCGATGTCGATCAGCCGCGTGGCCTTCTCGTGCCGGATGGCATATGTCATACAGTCGGACATGCACAGGCGGCCTTCCGCGTCGGTGCTGATGACCTCCACGGTGCGCCCGGACATTGTGTGAAGCACGTCGCTTGGCAGGAAGCTTTCGCGGGAGACGCGGTTTTCCGCCGCAGGTATCACGGCGACAACATTGGCCTTTGCATTGTTGCGCGCAAGAGCCATAACAGCCGCAAAGGCCGACGCGCCGCCCGCCATGTCGCACTTCATCTCCTTCATGCCGGAGCCGGGCTTGAGGTTGTAGCCGCCGGTGTCGAAGGTGAGGGCCTTGCCGATTATCGCGGTGATATCCCCGGGGTTTGCGGGGTCCCCCATGTGGCGCAGGACTATCATACGCGGCATGTTGCCGGAACTCATACCCACGGCCAGGAACGCGCCCATGCGGTGCTGTGTCATAAACTTTTCGTCGAACACATCGCAGGGGATGGCGTGTTTTGCGCAGTGTTCGGCGATCTGCCGCGCCATAATATCGGGCGTGAGTTTGTTCGGCGGCGTGTTCACCATGTCCTGCGCAATGCACAGGCCGTCGGCCACAACGTTGTACCGCGCTATCGCGTCCAGCTCCTGATCTGTGCCGTTACAGGCGATGTACACGCACAGGCCGTTGTCGTCCTCGTCCTGTTCCTTCTCCTTGCCCTGCTTGAAGCTTATGGGCTTGTGCGCCGCAAGCCTCGCGCCTATCACAAGCGGGTCGATTGCGTCTGCGCCCATCAGCTCCGTCAGGCCAAACGCGTCCACCAGCACGCTTTCCGCGCCGATGCGTTTCAGCTCATTAAGCGCGGCGGCAACGCCCCTCTTTACGCTAAGCGCGCAGATATTGCCGCGTTGACCCAGATCCGCCTGCATCACGGCACGCCCCGGCACGGCCGTGAGCTGTATGCTCGGCTTGCGCAGGACATTGGCCTCTCCGTCGAAGGTAAATTCTATCTTCCAGTCGATAGCTTCGTTGTTCCAGAACTTTGCCATATATAGCCTCCCTAGAGCCTGCACTGCCCGTTGCCGAAGATCACGAACTTGGTGGTCGTGAGAGCCTTCAGCCCCATGGGGCCGCGAGCGTGCAGTTTTTGCGTGCTTATGCCGATCTCCGCGCCCAGGCCGAACTCTTCGCCGTCGGTGAAGCGGGTGGACGCGTTTACGTAGACCGCCGCCGCGTCCACCTCCGCCGTAAAGCGGTGGGCAAGGGCGTAATCACGCGTAAGAATCGCTTCGGAGTGGCCGGAGGAATAGGCGCGGATATGCTGCACCGCGTCGTCGAAGCTTTCCGCCACCTTTATGCCGATCACCAAGCCGAGATATTCGCGCGGCCAGTCGTCCTGCGTTGCGGCTGCGGCCGCGGGGAAGGCTTCGCACACGCTTGCGTCTCCGCGTACCTCCACGCCTTTTTCGGCCAAGGCCGCGCATATGCGGGGCAGGAACTCCGCCGCCACACCGCGGTGGATCAGCAGCTTTTCGCAGGCGTTGCACACGCTTGGGCGCTGGGTCTTGGCGTTGATGATAATTTGCGCGGCGGTCTCAAGATCGGCCGATTCGTCCACGAAGATGTGGCAGTTGCCCACGCCGGTTTCGATAACGGGTACGGTGCTGTTCGCCACAACAGTGTTGATGAGATCCGCGCCTCCGCGGGGGATCAGCACATCTACGTAACGCCGCAGGGTCATGAGGCCGCGCGCGGCTTCGCGTGATGTATCGGTGATAAGCTGTACTGCTTCGCGCGGGTGGCCGTATTGCTCCAGCACGTCCTGCAGCACGGCCACGATTGCCGTGTTGGAGCGCAGAGCCTCGGAGCCTCCGCGCAGGATGCTGCTGTTGCCGGCCTTGAAGCACAGGCCGAAGGAATCCGCCGTTACGTTTGGCCGCGCCTCGTAGATTATCGCCACAACACCCAGCGGCACGCGGCGTTCGCCTACTTGCAGCCCGTTCGGCATAGTCCGCATGTAGAGCGTCTCGCCCGCCGGGTCGTCCAGCCGCGCAACCTTGCGCAGACCCTGGGCCATGGCCGCCACGCGCGGCTGCGTCAGTGTCAGCCTGTCGTGAAAGGCGGCCTTTGCGGGGTCGGCGGCGGCCAGATCCAACGCGTTGGCCGCCAGTATCTCTTCGCACCGCGCCTCCAGCGCGTCGGCACAGGCCGCCAGCACGGCGTCCTTCTCACTGCTTCCCAGCCTGCCTGTGTAGGCCGCCATCTCCTTGGCCGTGCGCCCGATAAGTTCAAGGTCTAACATGCTACGCTCCTCCTTGCTGGAATGTGCTGAACACCGTGCCGACAGATTCGCCGGCCAGGAGCTTCCACAGCACGGCGGGGTCGTCGCCGGAGGCTATGGCGCAGTCGATGCCTTCGCCCATGGCGATACGCGCCGCCTGTATCTTCGTGGACATGCCGCCCGTGCCAAGGGCGGAACCCGCGCCGCCGGCCGCCGCCTCTACCTCCGGCGTGATGCCGTAAAGATCGCGGAATACGGACGCCCCGGGAGTTGTCCGCGGGTCTGCGTTATACAGCCCCTCTATGTCGGATAGCATTATCAGCAGACTGCTCTGCGAGATCACGGCGACATGCGCCGAAAGCCTGTCGTTGTCGCTGATGTCATCCAGTTCTTCCGTGGCGATGGTGTCGTTGGCGTTTACCACCGGCACCACGCCCATAGACATAAGCGCGTTAAAGGTGTTGCGGGCGTTGGTCTTGCGGATGTCCACGTCCAGCACGTCCTGCGTCAGCAGTATCTGCGCGGTGCGGCGGTTGTAGAGCGAGAAGAACTGCCGGTACATCTGCATAAGCATTGCCTGGCCCACTGCCGACGCGGCCTGCTTGCCCTTGATATCCCGCGGGCGTTCGTTAAGCCCCAGGGTGTCCGCGCCCACGGCGATCGCACCGCTTGTCACCAAGATCATCTCACGCCCCTGGTTGCACAGATCCGACAGCACCCGGCATATCGCCTCGAACTTTTGCAGATTCAGCCGCCCGTTGGCATATGTAAGCGAGGTAGTGCCGACCTTCACCACTACCCGCCGGTGTTCAGTTAAGCGCGAACGCGCCGGAGATAGAACCATGGTATCACCCTTCGCTGTCCGGCCGCGCCGGCAGCCTGTTGTAGATGCCCGCCAGGTAGCGCAGACCCTCCGCCCACTGCGGGGCAAGCATTTCGGGCGTGCATCTGAAGTGCCAGTTGCCGCTTGCGATGCCAGGAGTGTTCATGCGGGCGTGGCTTGCAAGGCCGCATACGTCTTGCAGAGGCACTATCGCCACAGAGGCCACGGAGCCGAAGGCAAGGCGGATCATGTCCCACGCCGCGTCGTCGCCGGAAACGTTTAGGTACCGGCGGAAGCGGTCGCGGGTTGTTTCGGGCGCGGATTCGTACCACCCGCGGGATGTGTCGTTGTCGTGTGTTCCCGTATATGCCACGATGGCCGATGTATCGTAATTGTGGGGAAGGTAGGTGTTGGCCGCGTCGCTGTCGAAGGCGAACTGCAGCACCGCCATGCCCGGGTATCCCAGGCTTTCGCGCAGGGCAGTCACCTCCGGCGTGATAACGCCGAGATCCTCCGCGATAATGGACAAACGCCCAAGCTCGCGCTCCGCCGCGTTAAATAGAGCGGCGCCGGGGCCGGGCACCCATTTGCCGTGTATTGCGGTCTCCGCGCCGTATGGCACGCGCCAATAGCTTTCAAAGCCGCGGAAGTGGTCTATGCGCAGAACGTCGCAGTCCTCGAAGGCCTTCTTCATGCGTTGTGTCCACCAAACATAGTCCGTCAGCTCGTTCTGCCCCCAGTTGTAGAGCGGGTTGCCCCAGAGCTGGCCTGTGCTGCTGAAATAGTCCGGCGGAACACCCGCCACGGCATTTGGTACGCCGCATGTGCCGATGTCGAACAGCTTGGGGTGCGCCCACACGTCGGCGGAATCCATCGACACAAAGATGGGCATGTCGCCCACGATGGATATGCCAAGCTCCCGCGCCCGCTCGTGCAGCCGCTTCCACTGCGAATGGAAGAGGTACTGCTCGAACTTAACGTATGTGATCTCGCCGGCAAGCTCCCGCGTATAACGCGTTACCGCAGTCTCTTCACGCTCCCGGATGTCCTGCGGCCATGAAGTCCAGACCGCGCCTTCGTACTGCCCCTGGATGTCCTCGTAGGACAACATCTCGGAGAAACGCGTGTAGTAGCAGAGATAGTCGTCCGCTCTCTTGCTGTGCTTGCGCACTTGGGCGAAATGGCCGCGCAGAGCCGTGTAGAGCGCGTAGTCGTCCAGCCAGTAGGCGTTTTCCCGCGCAAAGGCCGCGTAGTCTGGCCTGTCGGCCGAAAAGTTGGCATAGGCCTTGCGGAGCAGGGCGGTCTTGCCCTCGCGCACGGCATCGTAGTCCACGCGGTCGCTTCGGCCGCACATTGCGGCGTGTTGATCTTCCTGCGTGATAAAACCTTCGGCCAAGAGGCCGTCCGGGCTGATCAGCAGGGGGTTAGCCGCAAAGGCGGAATAGGATTGGTAGGGAGAATCGCCGCAGCCCGTGGGGCCAAGCGGCAGAATCTGCCAGTACGACATACCCGCGCTGTGCAGGAAGTCAAGGAATCCGTGTGCGGCCGTGCCTATGTCGCCGATTCCGTAGGGTGTCGGCAGACTTGTGGGGTGCAGTATTATACCTGCGCAACGCTTATAGCCATTCAACTTCATCCTTGACCTCCCCGGTTACGCGTAGTGTTTAGGGCGTGTTTGAAAACCCGCCGGAATGGGGTTTTCAAACACGCCCTAAACCTTCGCGCTGAATGTGCTTCCGTCGGGTATGCTGTCCAGCATGTCGGCCAGCATGTCTCCGTTTGTCTCCGCCGCTTCGATGGCGCGTTGCATCATGCCGATACTAAGCTGTTGGGCGATATCCGCCTGCGCCATCTGCATCGAGAGTTTTGCGATGTCCATGGTGCTGCTCCTTCCGTGTTCCGTGATATCCTTAATAAGTGTATATCGGCACAATGCCGTGTGTCAATTAGTGTTTTCGCGCTTCCGTTACGTGGTCGCCGCGGGAAAAGTCCGGGGTGTAGCCCGCTTCGCGTATCTGTGCGGCCAGAGCGGCAAGGCCTTCGGCGGATTCCGCGCCGGCGGAGAGCTTGCCGTTGTACAGGGCGTACAGCCCGCGCGTTTCCGGCGGCGATATGTTCGGCATGACCACGTTCGCGCCGGCGTCGAACATAGGCTTACGGTCGCCGCCAAGCACCGTGGCCAGAGCCGTGGTGGCGGGCAGCATCGCCTTGGGCAGCATAAGCCGCGTCAGCGCCAGCATCACCAGGGACAACGCCGCGCCGCCGGAAGGATAGTCCGCAAAGGGGGTGTCCTTCTGCGCGATAAACGGCCCAAGCCCCACCATGTGCGGGTCCAGCTCTTTCAGGAACAGCAGATCCCGCGCCAGATCGTTAATGGTCTGGAAGGGCGAACCCACCATGAATCCCGCGCCGGTCTGGAAGCCCGCGTCTTTAAGGGTGTAGAGACAGCGCACGCGCTCGTCGAAGTCCATGTCCGCGGGGTGCAGGCAGTCGTAGTGGGTCTTGGTGGCCGTTTCGTGCCGCAGAAGGTATCTGTCCGCCCCGGCTTCGTGGAAGGCGCGGTAGGTGTCCGCGCTTTTTTCGCCAAGGGACAGGGTGAGGGCGGAATCGGCAAAGCGGCGGCGGAACTCGCGGATGATGTCCGTCATAACCTCGTCGGGGAAACCGGGATCCTCGCCGCCCTGCATCACGAAGGAGCGCAGACCAAGGCCGTGCCCCTGCGCGAAACACTCCAGAATCTGCTCCGGCGTGAGGCGGTAGCGCGTAAGCTCCGTATTGTCGCGGTTTATGCCGCAGTAGAGGCACCCGCGGCGGCAATAGTTGCTGACCTCCACCAAGCCGCGGATGAACACGCGCCCGCCGTAAAACTTCAGCGACTGCTTCCGCGCAAGCGCGAACAGATACGGATCAGGCGACGCAAAGTTTGCCTCTATGATGGATGTCAGTTCGCCGTGCGAACATTCCGATATGTTGTAATCTCGCATCGTTGTTACCTCATTTAGTCGCAGCTTATTCAGTCCTCGCTTCGAAGGCGCGGCGGCGCATTTCTTCAAGCACACCGCCGTTCAGCGGCCAATCCGGCGTTTCGCAGACAACTGCGTCTGTTTCGCAAAACGGACACAGCGCGGTCTCGCCTTCGTCGCACCAATCATATATCTCGCGCGGGGTGAAGATGCGCAGGCAGTAGAAGCACCCGCAGCGGGCGGAGTTTGCAAGATTGTGCCTGTTACGCGTACAGCGGGCGTGTGCTTCCGGATACTCTGCGTAGTCCATACTACACGCCGAAGGGTTCAACGGCGCGTCCCAGGATACCCGCGCCGTGCGCCAGCAATACGCCGAAGTTTGTCACCGGCACGCCGGCCTGTGCGGCGCGTTCAAGCCTTGCCAAGGTTTCCCGCCGCGTCAGGTTGCAGCTTCCGCAGTGAACCACCAAGGCGAAATCGCCCGGCTGCGCGGGGAAGTCGCGCCCCGCCGTGTATTCGAAGGTGAGTTGTTTGCCGCTTAGCTTGGCCAGCAGGGCGGGCAGCTTCACACGGGCGATGTCCTCGTGGGTGGCGTTGTGCGTACAGGCTTCGGCCACAAGAATCTTCGCGCCGTCCGTAAGCCTGCTCACGGCCTGTATCCCGCGCACAAACTCGCCCAGGTCTCCCTTTTCATACGCGCCCAGCACGCTGAACGACGTAAGCGGCATGTCGTCAGGAATGATCTGCGCAACTTCCTTGAAAGCCTGTGAGTCCGTCACTACGATGTCCACCCGCGCGGATTCGCGCAGCACGGCCTCCAGATACTCCGGCGTGGTGCAGTTGACCCTTACGCCGTTGTCCAGGCAGTCGCGTATGAAGCGGTTCTGCGGCAGGATGAGCCGGCCTGACGGCGCGGCGGAATCAATGGGCGCCACAACCACGGCCACGCCGCCGGGCGGCACAAGGCCAAACGCGCCGTCGGGTGAGGGTGTGTCGAGGCGGGACAGTTCTTCGCACAGGCGGTGTTTCAGCTCGTCTATGGAGGTTTGGTCGTACACGGACACAACGCATGTGTTCCGGTACTTCTTCGTGAGAAGGGCAAGCTGTTCCAGCCGCTGTTCTTCCTTCTTTGTCAGTACGGCTATGTGCGGGGTGCGCTGCTGCTCGAAGGCCGAGCGCATGTCGTGGTAGACCTCTTCGTTAAAGCTTGCCGCGTCGATGGCATACAGGGCGAAGTCGATGCCCTCCAGGATCTCGCGCGTGCGGCGCATACGCTGTTCCCCCAGGCTGCCCGTGTCGCCCAGGCCGCCTGTGTCTATCAAGGTTATGGGGCCGTGCGGCAGAAGCTCCATCAGCTTCACCACGGGGTCTGTGGTGGTGCCGGAAACGTCGGAGACTATGGCCGCCTCCGCGCCAAGCACCGCGTTAAACAGTGCCGACTTGCCCGAGTTTGTCTCGCCGAATATGGCCACGTGCCGCCGCATTCCGCGTGGTGTAGTGTGCATGTATTCTCCTTTGCGCGGCCTCTTACAGGAACACGTCGCGGTCGCCGCTTTCCAGCCTCCGCAGGTTTTCCCGAATTGTCGCCCTAAGCGTGGTATCGTCGATGCCTTCCAGTTTGCGGGATATCAGCTTGTCGGCCTTTGCCATAAAGCTTGCGTCGCCGTAGTCCAGAGCATATTCCTTCAGAGTAAACATCGCGTTCGGCAGGCATACGTCGCGGATCCTGCCTTCCTTCACAAGCTCGTGGAACCTGTCGCCGGTGCGCCCTTGGCGGTAACACGCCGTGCAGAAGCTGGGCACAAAACCTTCGTCCATCAGCCACTTGGCAACCTCGCCGATCCCCCGGCGGTCCACGGTGTTAAACTGCTCCGCGTCCTTCGCCGTAGCATTGTAGCCGCCCACGGATGTTTCCGAACCCGCGCTCACCTGCGATACGCCCAGCCTTATCAGCCTCCTGCGCATCTCGGGCGATTCCCGCGTGCTTAGTATTAAACCGGTGTACGGCACGGCAAGGCGCAGCACGGCTACGATCCGCGCGAAGGTTTCGTCGTCAACCGCGTGGGGGTACATGGTGTCCACACTGCCGGAGGCACTTCGCAGGCGCGGAACGGATATGGTGTGGAAGCCCGCGCCGTACTGCCTGTCGAGATGCTCGTTGTGCATCATCAGCCCCATGACTTCAAAGGCATGGTCATACAGGCCGAACAACACGCCGCCGCCCACATCGTCAATGCCGGCGCGCATTGCCCTGTCGAAGGCCGTCAGGTGGTAGTCATAGTCCGCCTTTGGACCCGATCTGTGTACTTGGCGGTAGCTTGCCCTGTGGTATGTTTCCTGGAACAGGATGTAGGTGCCGATGCCCGCGGCGTGCAGCCTTCGGTAGTCCTCTTCGCTGCTCGCGCCGATGTTTACGTTCACGCGGCGGATCTCCCCGCTCTCGAACTTCATGCCGTAGATCTCGCGAATGCACTCCAGCACATAGTCCAGCGAACAGTTGATAGGATCCTCACCGGCTTCCAGTGCCAGCCGCTTGTGGCCCATCATCTCCAGCGCGCGGATCTCGCCGCGCAGTTCCACAATGCTAAGCCGCTTGCGCTCACGCGGATTCTCCGCGCAGAAGCCGCAGTATATACAGTCGTTTACGCAATAATCGCTGATGTACAGCGGGGCGAACATCACCACCCTGTCGCCGTAGACCCTCTGCTTTATGTCTCCCGCGATCTCGAAGATCTTCTGCCAATGGCCTTCGTCCCGCGTGGAAAGCAGTGCCGCCACATCCGCGTGGCTAAGCCCGGCCAGAGCCTCGGCGCGGTACAAAATCCTGCCGATATGGTCGCCGCCGATGTTCTTGCCGCGTTCCAGCAGGCCGGAAATATAGTTTTCGTCTATGTTAAAGTTCTTAGTCATGTCTTCACCATACAGCTTACAGTACAAATTTTTCAAGCACTTCCGCCACCGCGCCTTCGCCGCAGTCGCGCTCTGTTACGTAGTCGGCCATGTCCTTCAGTTCTTGGCGGCCGTTTTTTACGGCCACAGAGAGGCCGGCGGCCTGGATCATGTGTACGTCGTTTAAGTTGTCGCCGATGCCGATTGTTTGGGCGGCGGGTATGCCAAGGTATTCGGCCAGATACAGTAAGGCCGAACCCTTCGTGGCTGTCTTTGCCGTAAACTCGAACAGGAAGTCCGCGCTGAAAAAGCCGTTGTACCTTCCGCCTAAACGGTCGGCAAAACGGGCTTCCAGCTGAAGAAGCCGCTCGTTGCTGTCCACGACAATCACCTTCGACACTTCGTCCTCAATCTCTCTGAACGATTCCACCAGGGTGTATGTTGTCCTTACGCGCCGTACATATTCCTTCACCCACTTGTTGTCGTCCACCACGTAGAGCATGTCGCCCGCGTAGATCCATGGGTTTGTGCCGAAGTCCTGCAACTCGTCGGATATCTCCAGGGCCAGTTCGTTGCCCAGGCGTATGTCGCGGATCTTGTTGCGCGTTGGTGTCTCGTATACAATTCCGCCGTTGAAGCTGATGCCGTAGCAGCCTTGCTCCATCAATCCCAGCTGTTCCTCATACTGCAGTATCGAAGCGGAGGAACGCCCGGAGCATATGGCAAAGTGGCAGCCCTTTGCTCTGGCTTTGCGCACCGCGTCGATGTTTGCCTGCGGCAGCCGCAGCTCTTCCGTTATCAAGGTAGAGTCCAGATCGGACGCTACGAGCCTGTATGTGTGTTTTTCCATATTAGTAAGTATCCCCTCGCTCTTGGCACCGTTTCCAAGGTCATATTATTTACACCATTATACTATACTTAGAGTGATTAGACAAATAGTTTATTGCGGGGGGCATTATGCGCGAATTTATGATACTGATAGGCCAGATATTCTTGATATCGTGTGTGCAGTCGATTGTGGAGCTTTTTGTGGATCTTTCAAAGACCCCGCTTATGCAGAAGATCCTTAGCATCGCGTGTTTCCTTGGCGGGCTGTACATCCTGCTGCAATTTGTGTTCACCCACATCTTCCCGGAGATCACCCAGATCGTGCGGGTCTACTTCTAATGATAATGCGGTGTTCTGCCGATATACGTTCGAAAGGTGTGAGAAGGTATGTCAGTAAGTATCGGATTAGGATTGGCCGGCGGTTATGGGTTTGGCACGTACACAGGCACGGCGCGGCAAGTGAGCGGCTTCGCGCCTTATCTTGAAGATTCCTGCGAGATCGAAGGCGAATACAGCTTCGCCGACGCGATACAGGCATGGAAGGAACGTATGCTGCGCGGGCTGCACACCCTCACCTATGAGGATATCGAGGAACTTGTAGAGGAGTTCCGCAATTTTGTAACCCGCGACTACGCCACGGAGGATGAAAAGCGGCAGATCGCCGAGCTTGTCCTGCTCTTTGAACGCGCCTTGCGTGAAATGGCGGAGAACATGAACTCCGAAAAGCTGATTATCACGCAGGACGAAGCACAGGCACGGGAGCGCGACGACGTGGTAAGGTTCACACACTCGCGCATACTGTCCGCGCTTATGCCGCCGCCCGCCGAAGGCGCACGGCACACGCACTACCACGCCAAGCACGTCTCCGGCCGCTACGAGTCCTCCGTTACCTCTGAGTAAACGATGCTAGTTCATCTGCCAGGTTGGCGTTCTTGGCGGCGTATTGTCCTGCGTGTCCATCATGATGGGGTTGTGGCCGGATTCTATTTCGGTGATGTGTACGCCCAGAAGGTGGCTTGGGTCTACGTGCATGTCCAGCTGCCCGCGTATGTGGTCGGAGAGCATTTCCATGCTGTACATGTTCTCGAACAGATCGCCGTCCAGCTGCATCACCGCGTTCATGATGATTGCGCGGAGGTCGTCCGTGTCATAGTTGCTCACCTGCCGCTCGTCGAAGTCCAGCGCGGCGGATACGCTGATGTTGCGGATCTCGCCGTTGTTGTCGCGCACCGTGGCGGAAACCGCGGGAATGTCCACGATGCCCGGCCTCTGCGGCGTCATGACTTCACGGTCTGGCGTGACGGGTATCGCGATGTTGTCTATCTGCGGCGTTACCATCACGAAGCCCAGCACTATCACGAAGAACACAGCCACACCCACAATAACATTACGCCCGGCCGTGCTGATCTGCTTGTTCTTTTTCGCCATACACGATCTCCCTTTCTCAGTTTACGTCAATATCGGCGGCGGCCCGTTCGTAGTCGGCCTGGCACGGCAGCACCAGCTTTTCCTTGTGCGCAAACCGTTTGTCGAAGTCCTCCGCTTCCTGCGGGTCGATGTTCATGCTGTCGCTGAAAAGCATTTTCCCGCGAACGCCGTCAAGCGCGCCGTCATACAGCGGCAACGCCATAATTCCCGTGTAGAACTTTCCGTCCGGCATTGATATGCCGTATTTTTTTGTGCCCTCGAAGCCGTAGGTGTGGTAGTGGTAGGGGAAGCCGCCTATGATGATCGCGCCGAAGCCCAGCCGCTTCGCTTCGGCTATGGAGTGGGAGATCAGGGCGCGTCCAAGCCCTTGGCGGTGAAGGGGCGGCGCGATGCACACGGGGCCGAAGGTGATTGTCGCGTATTCGTTGCCGCCGGCGTCCGCAACTTTTGAATGGGTGTAGAGTATGCAGCCCGCCGGCTCGCCGTCCTTCTCAATAAGGAAGGAAAGCTCGGGGATGTAGTCCGGGTGCTTGAGTATCTTATCGGCAAGGAAATGTTCTTCGCAGCCGGGTTTGTACAGGTTCCAGAAGGCCTCGCGCAGCAGGTTCATCAGTGCGTCATAGTCGCCGGGTGTTATCAATCTTATCACAGGTACACCATCTTTCTCTGCAATACAGTATAGCTACAGTTTACACCGGTTCGGCGTATTTATCAATACCGGATTTTCGCGCGGATGCATAGTGGCGTGTATTTTACCGCATACTACCAATATATGAAATGGGTGGTAGTGTGGAAAAGAAATTGATGGAGATACGCGGGCTTAGCGTGTCGTTCCGTATTGGCGGGCAGTACTTCGCGGCGGTGGACGACCTTGACCTGGACATTCCGGAGGGCGAGACTCTGGCGGTTATGGGGGAATCGGGCTGCGGCAAGTCTAGCTTGGCGCACAGCATCATAGGTCTGCATGACCCTTCGCGCACCCGCGTGGAAGGTTATATTGGCTATCGCGGGCAAAACCTGCTGACGCTTTGCGAAGCGGAGCTGAACAAGATCCGCGGCGGGCATATCGGGATGGTGTTCCAGGACCCCGCAAGCGCGCTTAACCCGCTGATGCGTATTGGGGAACAGATCGCCGAACCGCTGATGTACCACACTTCGCTGACAAAGACAGAGCGCGAAGGCCGCGCGGCACAGCTTCTGCGTGACGTAGACATGCCGCGCCCGGAGCAGACCTACTGGCAATACCCCCACGAGTTGTCCGGCGGAATGTGCCAGAGAGCCGTAATCGCCTCCGCGCTTGTCTGCCGTCCTGCCCTGCTGATAGCGGACGAGCCGACCACCGCTCTGGACGTAACCGTCCAGGCGCGGATACTGGAGCTTCTGCGCGACATAGACGCAAGCATCTTGCTGATCACCCACGACCCCGGCGTGGTGGCCGAAACGGCGGACCGCGTGGCCGTGATGTATGCCGGGCAGATCGTGGAGACCGCGCCCTGCGCCGAAATCTTCGCGAACCCTCTGCATCCGTATACGCGATCACTGCTTTCGGCAATGCCACGCGGGCAGGACAGGCTGTACGTGATCCCGGGCGCGGTGCCGTCTCTTGAGAACATGCCGCGCACGGGCTGCCGCTTCGGCCGGCGTATAGCCCGGATGCCGGAGGACTGCCACGACGATGCGCCCGCCCTGCGCGAGGTCTCGCCCGGGCATTACGTCAGATGCTCCTGCCACGCCGTGTTCGAGTTATGTCACTGTTAGAGGTGCGTAATCTGCGGGTGTTTTATCCCGTAAGGAGCGGCGTGTTCGGCCGTATCACTGGATGTACGAAGGCTGTGGACGATATCAGCTTCACACTGGAGCCGGGCCAGAGCGTCGGGCTGGTGGGCGAGTCCGGCTCCGGCAAGAGCACCACGGGCAGGGCGATCCTTGGCCTTACGCACATCAGCGGCGGGCAGATCCTCTTCGAGGGCGAGGACATAACGCGCTTGGCCGGGCGAAGCCGCTCGGCCTACCGCCGCGGCGTGCAGATGATCTTCCAGGACACGTATTCTTCGCTGAACCCGCGCAAGCGCGTGCTGGACATCATTGCGGAGCCTCTGCGCAACTTCGAGCGCGGCACCCCGGCCGAAGAGCGGCGGCGCGTACACGAACTGCTGGACACGGTGGGCCTTGATTCAAGCTGCGCCTGCAAGTATCCGCGGGAGTTCTCCGGAGGCCAGAGACAGCGCATCGGCATTGCCCGCGCCATCGCCCTGCGCCCGAAGCTGATCGTCGCGGACGAGCCTGTGTCGGCTCTGGATCTTTCCGTACAGGCACAGGTACTCAACTACATGCAGGACATCCGGCGCGAACTCGGCCTGGCCTACCTCTTCATCAGCCACGACCTAAACGTTGTGACCCACATGTGCGAAAACATCATGGTCATGCACCGCGCCCGCATTGTCGAGGCCGGATCCCGCCACGACATCCGCCACAACCCCGGACACGCCTACACCCGCGAACTTATCGCGTCCATTCCAGGCATTAACGTTACCGGAGGTGCCATATGCGCAAAACATTCCTGCACCGCACACTGATACTGATACCGCAGCTTGCCGCGCTTAGCCTGCTCGTATTCCTGATCGGTTATGCCATTCCGGGCGACGCGCTTACGGGAATGGTGGGGCCCGACACCCCGCCGGCGCGTGCGGCGCAGCTCCGTGAGATGTATGGGCTGGACGACCCCTGGTATGTGCAGTATGCCCGCTGGGCGGGAAATGCCCTGCGCGCGGACTTCGGACGCTCCATATCTTACCGTATGCCCGTGGCGGACATCGTTGGGCGGCGTGCGTACAACACACTGTTCCTGCAGGTGCTGACGCTTGTGCTGCTGTATGCCGTTGCGGTGCCGCTGGGGCTTGTGGCGGGAAGGTTCCACGGCCGCGCGCCCGAAAAGGCCGTGAACCTGTATACATGCTTCATGCTCGCCATGCCCACGGTTGTGCCGGCTCTGGCGGTTGTGCTTGTGGCGGGCTTCTGGCTGGACATCGTGCCGGTGCGCGGCAGTGTGGACATCGGCCTGGGGCGCGGCACGGCGGTTTACTTCGCCAGCCGTCTGCACCACAGCATCGCGCCGGCGGTTACGGGCGCGCTGCTGGGATCGGTGTATGTTGTGCAGTATCTGCGCAGCGAGATCGCGGACATCCGCGGCATGGCATTTGTGACGGCCGCAAGGGCGAAGGGTATCCCCGAAGGCGCGCTCTACACCCGCCACATCTTCCGCGGCGCGCTCCTGCCCATTGCGTCAAGCCTGGGCTCCATGGTGGTGATGCTGCTTGGCGGTTCGGTGTTTATCGAGTCGATATTCTCGTATCCCGGCATGGGTACGCTGTTCTTGGAATCTATACAGCAGCGGGACTTCTCCGTGCTGACTGCATTGGTGGTGCTGTACGGCGTGTTGCTGGTGCTGGGTTCGTTCCTGTCGGACATCGCGCTCAGCGTGGTGGATCCGCGGATACGGATTAAGTGATTGCGGATTAAGTGACAGAGGAGGCGGACGCTGTGATGTTGGACTTATGGCGCGGAATACGCGGCGACAGGGCGGCTGTGGCCGGGCTGTGGATGTTCGCGGTGATCGCCGCCGCCGCGTTTCTTGCCTCCGCCGGCATTGACGAATACCGCGCGGGTTTCGTGGTGCCGGAGTTTATGAACCTTCCGCCAAGCCGCGCCTTCCCGCTGGGGACGGATCCCGCAGGGCGGTGCATGGTGGGGCGGCTGATGCTGGGCGCGCGAAACTCCCTGCTTATCGCCGGCACGGTGACTGTGCTAAGCGGCGCGGCCGGCATACTCTACGGGCTGGTCTCCGGCTTCGCGGGCGGCATTGTGGACAACGCCATGATGCGCCTGCTGGACTTCTTCCTGATGCTGCCGTCACTGCTCATCATCATTGCGGTGCTGTCCATGCTGGGAGACTACGGCGTGTGGCAGTTCTCGCTGATAATGACGGCGTTTCTGTGGGCGGACCGCGCGCGGCTTCTGCGTGCCAAGGCATTGCAGCAGGCCGGGCTGGACTATGTTGCGGCCTCCCGCACCCTGGGCACGCCCCGCGCCGTCATCATGCTCCGCGAAGTTCTGCCGAACCTCGCGCCCGTTATCACAGTGAACATGACTCTCACCCTTGCGTCAAACATAGGGCTGGAGACCGGCCTCACATTCCTTGGTTACGGTCTGCCGATAGGCACGCCAAGCCTCGGCACGCTGATATCCTACGCCGCCGTGCCTACGGTGATGCTCACGCGCCCGTGGCAGTGGCTGCCGGCGGCCATGCTCGTCTTTGTGATGATGCTGTCGGTGTACCTTGTGGGGCAGGCCGCCGGCCGCGCCGCGGATTCATCAAATACTTAGGGAGGCGCGTTATGAGCATCTTCAAGTTTTCGCTGGTCGTCACAGCGGCATTTGCCGCGCTTGCCGTCCTGCTTTCGTCCTGCTTCCAAGGTGAGGGGCAGTTCGCCGTGCCGGCATACGAGCATAACACGCCCACCGCGCAGACCTCCCTCACTGGCAAGCAGGCCGTGCTGTCGCGCTTCCCGAAGTATACGGCAAACGACAACCCGCCAGTTGACGGAGGCTTCCTCGGTTATGGCCTGATGACCGCGTCGCCCCTGCGCGGTATGTTCCACCCTGTCTGGGCGGCGGACACCATCGACGGCTGGGTGGGCGAAAGGCTGATGGACACGGTTCTCTCCACCGGCGAAAACCTGGAACTCGGCCGGGACGGCATGGCCACATTCGAGGCGGATGCCGAAAACAATACTGTGGTGCTGACCCTGCGGCATGACGTGGATGTACGGTGGCACGACGGCACGCCGCTCACCATGTACGACCTTGTGTTCTCCTACGAGATCCTGGCGCACCCGGACTATGACGGCGCGCGCTTCGGGCCGGCCGTCACCAATGTTGTTGGCGTGTGCGAATATCATTCCGGCACGGCGGATCACATCAGCGGCCTTGTTGTGTCGGACGGCGGGCGCACGCTCACCAAACGCTTCCACGCGCTTACGCCCATGAATCTCTACGGCTCCGGCATGTGGCTCTGGCCGACAGCGCGGCACCACTTCGAGGGTATAAGCGTGGCGGACATGAGCGCCCACCCCCACGCGCGGCACAAGATGCTGGGCACGGGCGCGTTTACGGCGGGCGCGTACATCCCCGGCGAAGGCATTCAGCTTCCGGCCAACCAAGACTATTGGCAGGGCGCGCCAAGGATCGCGGGCATTAACGCACAGGTGATCCACCCGGAGCTTGTGCCCTTTGCCATGCGCTCCGGGCGGCTTGATATCTCGGCGTTTTCGCCGCGCCAGTTCATGAACTTCAGCGAGCCGTCCAACTTCACCTTCCTTGCGGACACCTCCGCGGCCTACAGCTACACGGGCTTCCGCTTCGGAATTTTCGATTCCGACGCGCGAGAGGTTGACATGCGGCCTTCCGGCATGGATAATGTATATGTACGCCGCGCTCTGGCCTACGCCGTGGATCACGACAGGCTGGGGCGGCTTCTGTACGGCGGGCTGCGTTTTCCGGCCGCGTCGGTGGTGCCTCCGTTCCACGCGCATGTGCTGGACGCGGACGTTCCCGGGCATATGTACAACCCCGAACGCGCCCGCCGTTTGCTTGACGAAGCCGGCTTCACCGACACCACGGGGGACGGCTTCCGCGACAACCCGGACGGATCGCCGCTGGTGATAACCTGGGCCGTGATGTCCGGTGAGGACGAGGACTTCCTCACGCAGTTCAAGATCCAGTCCTGGGCAAGTATCGGGCTTGACGTGCGGCTCTTCCAAGGCCGCCCGCTGGACTTCAACCGCTTCTACAGCTATCTCGAACACGACAACGACGGCGGCCGGATCGACATGTTCGACGCGGCGTGGTCTGTGGGTCTCGCGCCGGACGCGCGGCAGGTCTGGGGGCACGACACACCGCTGAACTTTACGCGATACACATCGCCGCGCTTCCGCGAGATCCTAAGCCGCAAGGCTTCGCCGAAGATGTGGGACGAAGAGTATCGCCGCCAAGTGTTAAGCGACTGGCAGTGGGCGTTCTACGAAGAGATCCCCGCTTTTCCCACGCTCTGGCGCGTAGAACCAGTCGCCGTCAACAACCGCGTCCGCAATTTCAGCCTGGCACGCGGCAACGGTACGTCGGAGGTGTCTCTGGGGGCCTGGCACCTTGTGGAGCTTACCCGCGGCGAACCGTACTAGTACCTTGCCAATACTAAATCTGTGGGTATAGTCTGTACAACTTAATTCTCGCTTGATCTGTTGTAAATTGCCATTTTATCGGTGTGCGTTTGAGGTTGTATTCCGTTGTCCATGCT
>WRAA01000002.1 GCA_009780445.1 Defluviitaleaceae bacterium | reverse complement strand
TTATCGGGCTGGTGGGGCTGGTTTCGGCGGAGGCGGCAATGTTTGTGTCGGGCGTGTTCGTCGCGGTGATGCGGATATATGTGTGGGTCAGCCACGCCTCTGTGGCCATGCCGGGCGCGGAGATCCTCGTGGGGCATGTGCCGTATGTGCTGTGGGCAGTGTGGTGGGGCTTGCTGGTGGTTGCCTTTGCGTGGCTGGGTGGGGACGGGCGTGTGCCGGCGCGGGCAGTCGGCGGCTTCGCCCTTGTTACCGTGCTGGTGTTCGGTGCGTGGTTTGCGGCTCCGCGCGGGTTCAGCGTCACCTTTGTGGACGTTGGACAGGGCGACGGCATGGTGATCCGTAACGGGCGGCGCACCTATGTTGTGGACGGCGGCGGAAACTTCCTGCTCCCACTGGGCGAGAACACGGGCGTGCGCACCATGATACCATACCTCCGGCACCTTGGCGTGCGCAGGGTGGACGGCGTGTTCTTCACACACTTCGACTTCGACCACGTGGCCGGGCTGCTGGAGCTGGTCTACGCCGGGCTTGCCCGCGAAGTCTTTATCACCGACATACAACACAACCCCGACGACAGCCCGCTCTACCGGCTGCTGCTGGAAGTAGCGTTGCACACCGGCACGCCCATCACCCGTATCGCCCAAGGCTTCGAACTGCACGACAACGGGCTGGTCATACGCTGTCTGCACCCCTTGCAGGACAGCTATGTCTACAACGACAACGATACCTCCATGGTGCTGATGCTGGAGTACGGCGGCGCGTCCTTCCTGCTTACGGCGGACATCACGCGGGATATCGAAATGGACATCATCAGCCGTGGGCATGATGTCTCGGCGGATGTGCTGAAGCTTGGGCATCACGGCTCGGCCACGTCGTCCTCATCCCCCTTCCTGCGCGCGACAGACCCGCGGCTGGCCATTGTGTCCTCCGGCCGCAACAACCGCTTCAACCATCCGTCCTACCCAACCCTTATGCGGATGCGGGACTACGACATACCATTCCTGGACACCGCCCACAGCGGCGCAATCATAATCAGCCCGCGGCGCGGCGTGCTGACCGTGCGCACGATGTTCTAGCGAGGTGCGATATGAAGGAACTTCTGAACGACATAAACTCCCGCGATTTCAAGCCGCTGTACCTGCTGCACGGTGACGAACACTACTTGGTCAGCCTGTATGAGGCGAAGCTGCGGGCGGCGGTGCCGGACCCCGCCTTTGCCGACATGAACACCGACACCTTCGAGGGAAAGGGCGTAACAAACGAGCGGATAGAGCTTCGCGCCGCCACCCTGCCGTTTATGAGCGAGCGGCGGCTGCTGGTCGTGCGCGAATCCGGCCTGTTTGCGGCGGGGCGCAAGGACGACAGCGAACGCCTGGCCGATTTCTGCAAGCGTCTGCCGCCAGCCTGCGTGCTGGTCTTTGTGGAGCGCGAGGCCGACAAGCGCACCAAGGCATACAAGGCCGCCGCCGCCGCGGGGCGCGTGGTGGAGTTCGGCACGCCTAGCGAACAGGAGCTTGGGGTCTGGATCAAGCGTCTCTTCAAGGAACTTGGCAAGACCATCGCCCCGGCGGACGCCGCACGCCTCTTGCGCTACACCGCCGGCAACATGCACGCCGTGGTGAACGAGGCCGCCAAGCTTGCGGCCTACGCCGGCAATGCCGAAACCGTCACCGCGAGCCACATCGAAGCCGTATGCGTGAAACCCGCGGAAGCCCGCGTATTCGAGCTTGTGGACGCAGTGGCGGCCAAGAACGCCCGCCGCGCTCTCGAGTGCCTGGCCAACCTGCTTGCCGTGGGCGAGTCCCCGCTGATGGTGCTGGTGATGCTTGCGCGGCAGTACCGTATAATCCTCATGTGCAGCGAGTGCGCGGCCGGCGGCCTTGGCACGGACGCAACCGCCGCCGCAACAGGTCTGCGCGGCTTCATGGTCAGCTCTGCGCTGAAGCAGGCGCGGGGTTTCACATACGCTTCGCTGGCACAAGCCCTGCACGACTGTGCCGAGACCGACCACAACGTCAAGACAGGCCGTTTACAGGACAGGCTGGGGCTTGAACTGCTGATAGTGAGGCACTGCGCGAAAATATAGTAATTAATGATTGTTATTTTTGCGTTTTGTGATATAATATCTGGGAATGACTTATAATAGTCTGCTAAACAGACTCTAACTCAGGAGGAATAGCATGATTAAAATTGGTATTAACGGCTTTGGCCGCATCGGCCGCCTTGTTATGCGCTGCGCTCTGGAGCGCAAGGACGTGCAGGTCGTCGCAATAAACGACCCGTTTATCGACCTCGACTACATGGTCTACATGCTTAAATATGACTCGATCCACGGCCAATTCAAGGGCGAGGTCAGCATAAAGGACGGCAAGCTCTGCGTCAACGGCAGCCTTGTATCGGTGTTCGGCAGCAAGTCTGCGGCTGATATTCCGTGGGGCAGCGCGGGCGCGGAATATGTTGTGGAGTCCACCGGCGTGTTCACCGATATCGACGGCGCGTCCGGCCACTTAAAGGGCGGCGCGAAGAAGGTCATCATCTCCGCGCCTTCCAAGGACGCCCCAATGTTTGTGATGGGCGTGAACCACAAGGAATACACCAAGGATCTGACAATCGTGTCCAACGCGTCCTGCACAACAAACTGCCTTGCGCCTCTGGCCAAGGTCGTACACGACAGCTTCGGCATGGCGGAAGGCCTCATGACCACGGTACACGCAACCACGGCCACGCAAAAGACCGTTGACGGCCCGTCCAACAAGGACTGGCGCGGCGGACGCGCGGCGGCGGCCAACATCATCCCGTCATCCACCGGAGCGGCCAAGGCTGTGGGCAAGGTTATCCCCGCGCTTAACGGCAAGCTCACCGGCATGGCGTTCCGCGTACCCACGCTGAACGTGTCCGTGGTGGATCTCACGTGCCGCCTTGAAAAGCCCGCCTCCTACGACCAGATAAAGGCCGCCATGAAGGCCGCCGCCGACGGCGAACTCAAGGGCGTGCTGGCCTACACCGAGGACGCAGTGGTCTCCAGCGACTTTATCGGCGAAGCGCACACCTGTGTGTTCGACGCCGCGGCCGGCATATCGCTGAACGACGGATTTGTGAAGCTTGTGGCGTGGTACGACAATGAGTGGGGTTATTCCTGCAAGGTTGTAGACCTGGTTGCCCACATGGCAAGCGTTGACGGCAAGTAAGTACTGATTGAAGTATACAGCACAGGCGTATTCGAGTCTAATGGATACGCCTGTGTTTCTTTCGTGAGGTGTACCGTTGAACTATCTGCATGAACCGCTAAAATCGCTGGAAGCATATAACGAAGCCGCCGCGGCAGTTCTGGCCGGCCGCACCCCCGTGCTGCTGACGGGGGTAACTGACACGCAGAAATGCCACGTGGCGTCGGCTCTGGCGGGAGGTGGCCCCGCGCTGTACATAACCGCAAGCGAACGCGCCGCCAAGCTGGCCTTCGAGGATCTGCGGTACTTCCTTGGCGAGCGTGTGATGTACTGCCCCTTCAAGGATATAATCTTCTACAACGCCGACGTGCGCTCCATCAACATCACGCGGGAGCGGCTGGCCGTGCTGGACGCTTTGGTGCGCGGCGAAAGCCCCGTGGTTGTGTTGTCTCTCGAGGCTCTGTTCGACAGGCTTACGCCCAAGGATGTGTTCGCGCGTTATATCATGGAGCTGGCCGTGGGCGACGAGATTTCGATAGACGGCTTCGCGCGGAAGCTGGTGCCGATGGGTTATGAACGCGTGGACATGGTGGAGGCACCCGGGCAGTTCGCCGTGCGCGGCGGCATTGTGGACATCTTTACGACACTGTACGACAACGCCCTGCGCGTCGAGTTCTGGGGCGACGAGGTGGATTCGATCCGCCTGCTGGACTCGGCCTCACAACGGTCTATCGACAAGCTGGAGGCCGTGCGAATATTTCCCATGCGCGAGTTTGTGTACTCTCCGGAGGACACAGGCGCGGCGTGCGCGAAGATCCGCGCAGACCTGGGATCTGCGCTTGCGGCCTTCGGGCGAAGCGGCAACGAAGAGGCGGCGGTGAACCTGCGCTTGGCCATCGGCGAGCATCTGGAGAGGTTCGAGCAGGGCCTAAGCTTTAAGTCGGCGGATCGCTACATCGGTTACTTCTACGGCCGCGCGCACTCCCTGCTGGACTATATGCCGCCCGGATCCCTGCTGTTCTTCGACGAACCTGCGCGTATCAGCGAACATGCCGACAGCGTGCTGGGCATGTTCGCCGAGAGCATCACGGCCAAGATCGAGAAGGGATACCTCCTGCCGGCGCAGGCCGGGCTTGTGTTCGACTACGCCGACATCACGGCGCAGAGCGCGCGGCTGGGCGTGGTGCTGCTGTCGGTGATGACGCGCACCGTGCGGGAGTTTGCGCCAAAGGCCGTATGCTCCTTTGCCGTGCGCCCCGCCGTTACGTTCAAACAGCGGGTGGATCTGCTGCTGGACGACCTTAAACACTATGTGCGCACGGACTTCAAGGCCTTGATCCTCTGTGCATCCCGCACACGCGCACAGCGGCTTGCGCAGGAGATCGCGGACTATGCCCTGCCCGCGCGTTTTGTGCCGGACGCCATGGCCGAGGCCTTGAAGCCCGGGGTGGTGACAGTCGCGCCGGGTTCTCTGAACAAGGGCTTTGAGTACCAGCACATCAACCTTGTTATCCTGTCGGACAAGGAGCTGTTCGAGAACGAGAAGAAGAAACCCCGGCGCAAGCGCAGCAAGGGCTCGAAGATAGAAAGCTTCGCGGAGCTGCGCGTGGGCGACTATGTTGTACACGACAACCACGGCATCGGCATCTACCGGGGTATCGAGCAGATCGTGGCCGACGGCCTCACGCGGGACTACTTGAAGATAATGTACAGCGACGGCGGCGCGCTCTACGTCCACACTTCGCAGCTGGACATGGTGCAGAAGTATATCGGCGGCGACGGGGCGAAGCTCAAGCTAAACAAACTGGGCGGGGACGGCTGGGCGCGTACCAAGGCACGGACGCGCCAAAGCGTGGCGGAGCTTGCCCGCGGGCTTGTGGAGCTTTACGCCGTGCGCCGCGCACAGCAGGGTTATGTCTACAGCGCGGACAACGTGTGGCAGCGCGAGTTCGAAGAGATGTTCCCCTTCGAGGAAACCGACGACCAGCTTGCCGCCATCGAAGATGTAAAGCGCGACATGGAATCGGCCGCTGTAATGGACAGGCTTGTCTGCGGGGACGTGGGCTACGGCAAGACGGAAGTGGCCATACGCGCCGCCTTCAAGGCCGTGCAGGACTCAAAGCAGACGGCCTACCTTGTGCCGACAACAATTCTTGCGCAGCAGCACTACAACACGTTCTCACAGCGTATGAAGGACTTCCCCGTGAGGGTGGAGCTGCTGTCGCGTTTTCGCTCGAAGAAGGATCAGGCGGAGACCGTGCGGCGCATTAAGTCCGGCGCGTGCGACGTAGTTATCGGCACGCACAGGCTGCTTAGCAAGGACATCGAGTTCAACGACCTTGGGCTTGTCATCGTGGACGAGGAACAGCGGTTCGGCGTGGCACACAAGGAGAAGCTGAAGTCTCTCAAGCACAATGTGGACGTGATGACGCTAACCGCAACGCCCATCCCGCGCACCCTGCACATGAGCATGGCCGGCATACGCGACATGAGCATACTGGAAGAGCCGCCCAACGAACGCCAGCCCGTCCAGACCTATGTAATGGAGTACAACCCCGAGTTTGTGCGCGACGCCATACAGCGCGAGCTTTCGCGGGAAGGACAGGTGTTCTACCTTCACAACCGCGTGCGCAACATCGCCGACGTTACGGCGCGGCTTGCGTCCCTTGTGCCGGGCGCGAACGTGGCCTATGCCCACGGCCAAATGCCCGAGGCGGAGCTGGAGGACATCATGATCGACTTTATCGGCGGCGATATCGACGTACTTGTCTGCACAAGCATTATCGAGACAGGGCTGGACATCCCCAACGCCAACACCATGATCATACAGGACGCGGACACCTACGGCCTTGCACAGCTCTACCAGCTGCGCGGGCGCGTAGGGCGCAGCAACCGCCAGGCATTCGCCTACCTAATGTACCGCAAGGACAAGGTATTGCAGGAGGACGCGGAGAAGAGGCTGCAAACCATTCGCGAGTTCACAGAGTTCGGCTCCGGCTTCCGCATTGCCATGCGCGACATGGAGATACGCGGGGCGGGCAACATTCTGGGCGGGGAACAGCACGGCCACATGGACGCCGTGGGCTACGAGATGTATTGCCGCCTGCTTGACGAAGCCGTGCAGCAGCTGGAGCTGGATCCGTTGGGCGAAGCCGCGCCGGCCGCCTTCGAGACAACCATCGAAGTCTCGGTGGACGCGCACATCCCCGGCTACTACATCAGCGACGAAAAGCAGAAGCTGGACATCTACAAGAAGATATCGCACATCAAGACGGAGCAGGACGCGGCGGACGTGCAGGACGAGATCGAGGACCGCTTCGGCACGATCTTAAAGCCCGTGCAGACATTGCTGGATGTCGCGCTCACAAAGGCTCTGGCGCACAGCCGCGGCATTGTCTCGCTGGTACAGCGCGGCACGGCTGTCACCATCACGTTCAAGCCCGATGCCGATATCGACCCGGGCAACCTTCTTTCGTTGGTCAACCGCAGCCGCGGCAAGCTCGCCTTCAAGGCCGCCGTGAACCCGGTGGTGATCTACAGCTTTAACAAGGGCGAAGAAGCCGACCTTGCCTACCTGCGCGGCTTTCTGAAACAAATATAAAAAACGCCGCCCGCAAATCCGTAAACCGGAGTTTGTGGGCGGCGAATCTGTTATTCAGCGGGGAACGGGTCTTGGAACATTCTTGCGGCAAGCTCGTTGTCGAGAGTCAGCAGCATCCCGCTGTCGTCGCCGATCAGCTTCAGCTTGTTCAGAATCTCCGTCGCGCTTGCCTCTTCCTCCACCTGTTCGTTTACGAACCACATCATAAACTGGTAGCCCGCGTGGTCCGATTCCTGCATGGCCAGGCTTGCCAGGCTGTTGCACATCTTTGAGACCTTCTGCTCGTGTTCCAGCACCATTGCGAACACCTTGTGGATATCCTCGAAGGATGTTGGCGGCAGGTCTATCGCCGCGAAGGTTGGCGCGGCTCCGCGTTCCAGTATATATTTGTAAATGTGCGTTCCGTGCGCCATTTCTTCCTGCGCTTGGCAGAAGAGCCAGTTCGAACAGCCCTTCAAACCCATTTCGTCCGCCGCCGCAGACATAACCAAGTAGAGATAGGCCGAGTAGTACTCGGCGTTCACCTGGTTGCTCAAAGCGTCCAACAACTTATTACTTAGCATGGTTTCCTCCGAAACTTACGCCTTCCACATGCCGTGGAGGTTGCAGTAAGCGTACACTTCTATCGGGCCTTCGCCGAGACAGCAGAACTCCGCCTCCGGCGCGCCGTTGATGTCCAGCATAACTCTGTGGCAGCACTTCGCGGACTTCACCACGATAAAGTCGATGAAGTGATCCTCGCCCATTGGGTGCAGCACACTGCCAACGGCAACCTTTACGCCGTTTTCAGTCTTTGTCACCACGGGGATGTGCTTCTCGTGGCTTGCTTCCACGGTGTTGGGTGTGAGAAACTTCATGGGCTTGCCGCAGCAGTTAAGCGGGCCGCCGTTGTCCTTTACAAGTTCTGTAAGGTTGCCGCATACTTCGCAGAGATGGAATTTAGCCATTAATATGTACCTCCCAGGTTAATATGTGTTAACAAACTAATTCTAGTTGATAATCATTATCTTGTCAAGCAATTTTTAGGCCAAGCCCTGCGCAAGCCACGCGGCATGAAAATTGCAAAAATCGCTTGACATTTCCAGCGTCAAGTGGTATTTTATAAATAGAGTTTAGCACTCACCATGTTAGAGTGCTAACAATGGCAGGCGGCTTTGAGTGCCACGCGGGGGCGGTGATTTGTGGAGAAGGAAGGAAGACGCAACGACATGCCCGCGTATACGCGCGGGGAGGAACTCTTCAACATGATAAGCCACATCGTCGGCGGCGGCCTTGGTGTCGTTGCCCTGCTGGCCTGCGTGATAATTGCGGCATACCATCAGAACGTATGGGGTATCGTAAGCGGGATGGTGTACGGTTTTTCGGTGATACTGCTGTTTACGATGTCCAGCCTGTACCACGGGCTTCGTATGGGTCTGCCCAAGCGGGTGTTTCGCGTGCTGGATCACTGCGCGATACCCGTGCTGATAGCGGGAACGTACACGCCGATGCTTCTCACGCGCTTTCGCGAAGCATATCCGGAACACGCGTGGATGCTGTTCGGCGTGGTGTGGGCCTTGGCTCTGGCCGGCATCGTGCTGAACGTGGTGAACCTGCGCAAGTTTATCGTGCTGTCGGTGGTCTGCTATCTCGGAATGGGCTGGATGCTGATGTTCAACATCGGCCAGCTTGTGGGCGTGCTGGGGCTTGCGTTCTTTGTGATGCTGCTTATCGGCGGCATACTGTATACCGTCGGCGTGCTGTTCTACGCGCTGGGCAAGCGCGTGAGGTACATGCACTCCGTGTTCCACGTCTTTGTGATAGCGGCATCGGCCATGCACTCCGTGGCGATAGCCATGTATGCCATGCCGGCCTAAGCGGAGGAGGTGATACCAATGGTCTTAAACAAGCGCAAGATAAAGATTCTCGAAGCGATAATCAACGATTATATCAGCACCGCCGAGCCTATTGGCTCACGCACAATCGCCAAAAAATACAATATGGGCATAAGCTCCGCAACCATACGCAACGAAATGAGCGACCTTGAGGAGATGGGGCTTATCGTACAGCCGCACGCCTCCGCCGGGCGTGTTCCGTCGGACAAGGGCTACCGCATGTACGTAGACAACCTACTGCCCAAGCACGAGATCACACAGGACGAAGCCGCCTTCCTCCAGCAAATGATCATCAACAACATCAACCAGGTGGACTTCCTCATGAAGGAGATCGCGCGGGCCATCTCCGCCCTGACGACATATACAACCATCGTGTCGGAGCCTAAGTTCTGCCGAACAACCATCAAGCACCTGCAGCTTGTTCCCGTTGACGAACGATCGGTGGTGCTGGTGCTGGTGACGGACTCCAACGTGGTCAAGAACCATGTCGTGCCGTTGGCGGACGCGCCGGGCTACGCGCAGCTGCAGCAGATGACGGCCGTGCTGAACGAGAAAGTCAAGGGGATGTGTTCCGAGGATATCTCAGGCGCGGTGCTGGAGGATATCGCGGGAAGTGTGGAGCAAGGCTGCCGCGCGGCCGCGGCCTGCGTGATGTCCGTGATCACGTCGGTGATCGAGAACGAGGACGGCCGCCAGGTATACGCCGGCGGCGTGAAGAACATTCTCACATTCCCCGAGTTCAGCGATGTTGATAAGGCGCACAGGCTCTTCCACGCGCTGGAAGAACGCGACATGCTCATAACCTTGCTGAACAGCGGCGATGGGTCGGACGACATACAGGTGTTTATCGGCGCGGAAAACAGCGTGGACGAAATGAAGAACTGTTCGCTGGTGAAGGCCGGCTACCGCTTTGGCGGCCGCAACTACGGCTCCATCGGCGTGATCGGCCCAACGCGTATGAACTATGTCCAGGCCATGACCATCCTAAGCGGCGTGGTCAAGAACATCAACAAAGCTCTGGGCGAGCTGTCCGGAGGATAGCGAATCTATTACAGTACGGAAAGGATAGAGCAAATGTCAGACGAAGAAAAAGCTCTGCGGGGCAGCGAAGTTGACGCGGACGCAGACGGCACCGCACAGGAGGTTGAAGCGGTTTTAAACGAACCGGAGGCCGCCGCGGTTGACGAACTTGCGGAGCAGAGGGATAAGTATCTGCGCGTGCTGGCGGAGTTCGACAACTTCCGCAAGCGCACCGCCAAGGAAAAGGCCGTTATGTACGACGACGGACTGGTGGACGCTGTGACAAAGTTCCTGCCGGCCATCGACAATCTGCGACGCGCGCTGGATTCCGCGGGGGAGGACACAGGCCACCCTCTGTATAAAGGCGTGGACATGATCCACAGCCAGCTGCTCAAAACTCTGGGCGAGCTTGGCGTAGAGGAGGTGCCGGCAGTGGGCGAAGAGTTCGACCCGAACCGCCACTTCGCCGTAGCCCACACAGAGGATTCTGCCCACAGCGAGAACACAATCACCGAGGAGCTGCAAAAGGGTTATAAGTACAAGGACAAAATTCTGCGCCACAGCATGGTAAAAGTGGCGAACTAGGAGGATAACACATGGCTAAGATAATCGGTATAGACCTTGGGACAACAAATTCCTGCGTGGCTGTGATGGAAGGCGGACAGCCCGTCGTAATAGCCAACACAGAAGGCATCAGGACTACGCCGTCCATAGTTGCGTTCACAAAGCAGAACGAACGCCTGGTGGGCGAAACCGCAAAGCGTCAGGCCGTAACAAACCCGGACAATACCATCATGTCGATAAAACGCCGCATGGGTTCGGACTACAAGGTGGACATTAACGAAAAAACGTATTCGCCGCAGGAGATCTCGGCGATGATCCTGCAGAAGCTGAAGGCCGATGCGGAGGACTATCTGGGCGAAGGCGTGACCGAAGCGGTGATCACCGTGCCGGCATACTTCACCGACAGCCAGCGGCAGGCCACCAAGGACGCGGGCAAGATAGCCGGCCTTGACGTAAAGCGCATTATCAACGAGCCGACAGCCGCCGCGCTCGCCTATGGGCTGGACAACGAGAAGGAACAGAAGATAATGGTGTACGACCTGGGCGGCGGCACCTTCGACGTTTCGATAATCGACATCGGCGAAGGTGTTATCGAGGTCTTGGCCACATCTGGCAACAACCGCCTTGGGGGCGACGACTTCGACGAGCGCGTCATCAAGTACCTTGTGGAGGAGTTCAAGAAGTCCGACGGCATGAACCTTTCGCAGGACAAAATGGCCATGCAGCGCCTGAAGGAGGCCGCCGAAAAGGCCAAGAAGGAGCTGTCCGGCGTAGCGTCCACAAGCATCAACCTGCCCTTCATCACCATGAACCAAGACGGCCCCAAGCACATGGACATCACTCTCACACGCGCGAAGTTTGACGAACTCACGGCGGATCTTGTGGAGGCCACCATGGGGCCGGTGCGCACAGCTCTGCAAGACTCGGAACTTTCGGCGGGAGAGCTTACGAAGGTTCTGCTGGTGGGCGGCTCCACGCGCATCCCCGCGGTGCAGGAAGCCGTAAAGAAGCTGACTGGCAAGGAGCCGTTCAAGGGTATCAACCCGGATGAGTGCGTCGCGCTGGGCGCGTCCATCCAGGGCGGCAAGCTTGCGGGCGACGCGGGCGCGGGTTCGATCCTGCTGCTGGACGTTACGCCGCTTTCGCTGGGCATCGAGACCCTGGGCGGTGTGTCCACCAAGCTGATAGAGCGCAACACTACCATCCCCGCTAATAAGAAGCAAGTGTTCTCCACAGCCGAAAACAACCAGACCGCCGTGGACATCCACGTGCTGCAGGGCGAACGCCAGCTTGCCAGAGACAACAAGTCCCTCGGCCAGTTCCGTCTGGACGGTATCGCGCCGGCACAGCGCGGAGTTCCGCAGATCGAAGTCGCCTTCGACATCGACGCGAACGGCATCGTAAACGTTTCCGCCAAGGATCTCGGCACAGGCAAGGAACAGAAGATCACCATAACATCCAGCACAAACATGAGCCAGGACGAGATAGAACGCGCCGTAAAGGACGCGGAACGCTTCGCCGAAGAGGACAAGAAGCGCAAGGAAGCCATCGACACCAAGAACGAGGCCGACTCAATGGTGTTCCAGACCGAGAAGATGATCAAGGATCTGGAGGACAAGATAGAGCCGGCAGACAAGGAAAAGCTGGAGGCGGAGCTGGCGAACCTCAAACGCGTGACAGAATCCACAACTCTCGATGATCTGTCTGACAGCGACGTGGCCAACCTCAAGGAAGCCACCGAAAAGCTGACGGCCGTGTTCCACGAAATTTCCGCAAAGCTCTACAGTCAGCAAGGGCAAGGCCAGGGACAGGGCGCGCCGAACGAAGAGCCGCACACCTACGGCCCGGAGGGCGACACCTTCGAGGCTAACGCCAAGGAAGTATAATCCATCTAAGAAGGGCAGCAAATGGCAGCTAAACGAGATTATTACGAAGTGCTGGGCGCGGCAAAAGGCGCGTCGGACGACGAGCTGAAGAAGGCGTACCGCAAGATGGCCAAGAAATGGCACCCGGACGCCAACCCCGACAATAAGGACGCAGAGAGCAAGTTCAAGGAAGTGAACGAAGCCTATGCGGTGCTTAGTGACGCGCAAAAACGCGCGGCCTATGACAGAATGGGCCACGCGGCCTTCGAGCAGGGCGGGGGAGGCGGCTATGGCGGCGGGTTCGGCGATGTGGACCTCAGCAGCATATTCGAGGGCATGTTCGGCGGCGATATCTTCGACATGGGGCGCAGGCGCAACGGCCCCAGACGCGGAGCGGATCTCGCCACCAATCTGCACGTCAAGTTCGAGGAAGCCGTATTCGGCACAGAGAAGGAAGTGCGCCTAAGCGTAAGCGACACATGCGACACATGTGGCGGCGGCGGAGCAAGCCCTGGCACCACGGCCGAAAGCTGCAAGCAGTGCGGCGGAAGCGGGCAGGAGCGCGTCGTCAGCCAGACGATGTTCGGCTCGATGACATCGGTGCGCACGTGCAGCGCCTGCCGCGGCAACGGCAAGTTTATAAAGTCGCCGTGCCAGACATGCAAGGGGCAGGGACAGGTGCGCAAGAACAAGACCTTCAAGGTGACTGTGCCGCAGGGTATCGACAGCGGCCAGAGCCTGCGCCTTTCGGGCAAGGGAGAGCCGGGAGAGCGCGGCGGCGGCTACGGAGACCTGATCATCACCATCTATGTCCAGGACTCTACGGAGTACGAACGCAACGGCCAGACACTGTTCAAGACCGTGCCGATTTCCTTCACACAGGCCGCCCTCGGCTCCGACATAACAATCAAGACGCTCTACGGCGAAGAGAAACATACGGTACGGCCGGGTACGCAGACCGGCACACAGGTGCCGCTAAAGGGCAAGGGTGTGCCGAATGTACGCAACAACAAGAACGTGGGCGAACTTGTTGTCACGCTGAAAGTAGTGACACCAACGAACCTTACGGAACGCCAGAAGGAGATCCTGCGCCAGTTCGAAGAAGAGCTGGGTTCCGAACAGGCCATCCGCGAAGGCAAGAAGGGCTTCTTCGACAAGGTGAAGGATTCGTTCAAGCAGTGAGGTTTTTTCGCACCACAACAAAAAACGCGCGTCCACGTGGGATGCGCGTTTTTTGTTATCAGCCGTCGGCCTTCATAGTGGCCACCAGGCTGTTCAGAACCCTGTCGGCATCGTCATACGGCACTTGGCACGTTCCCACCTGTGGGTGTCCGCCGCCGCCGTTTTCCAGCATAAGCTTGCCCACATTCGTCTTGGACGTGCGGTTGAGGATGCTGTGGCCGACGGCAATGGCGCAGTTGATCTTGCCGCGTCCGTCCACAATCCAGACCGATATGTTGGCCTCGGGAAAGAGGCTGTAGATCAGGAAGCGGTTGCCCGTGTAGATGGTGTCTACGCCGCGCAGATCGGTTATCAGCACATTTGCGTCTTGGCGCGTATACTTTAGCAGCATTTCCTTGAACAGTTTGTCCTGTTCGTGATAAAGCTCTACGCGCTCCAGCACGTCGGGCAGTGCCATGATCTCGTCTATGCTCTTGGTGCGGCAGTCCTCCATCAACTGCTCCATCAGCTCGTAGTTGCTGATGCTGAAATCGCGGAAGCGGCCAAGGCCCGTGCGCGGATCCATCAGGAAGCCCAGCAGGATCCAGCCCTCGGGGTTCTGTATTTCGTCCGCGGTAAGCCGGCCGTAGTCCACCCTGTCTACGTACTCTATCATTTCGCTGAAATTCTTCAAGGTCTTGTCGCCGTCGTAATATTCGTACACAACTCTGGCGCAGGACGGCGCGATGCGGCTGTCGCCATCCACATTCTTGCCAAGGCCGACACGCAGGCCTTCGCTGGAGTGATGGTCGAACCACATCTTGCAGCCTTCCGCGTAAGGTACGTTGCACAGGATATCGTTATCTGTAATTTCAATCAATCCGTCTTGAAGGTCCTTGGGGTGTACAAACTTCCAGCTGTCGATCAGCCCAAGAGCTTTAAGCAGAGTACCACACGCAAGTCCGTCAAAATCAGATCTTGTCAGAAGCCTCATATCGTTCAGTCCTCTCTTTCAAAATTGTTGTGAACTGCATACCATTAAGTATAGTGTAATTGTGTAAATCTTGCAACTGTATTATCAATATTTTCCGCAGATAAGCACCGATATTTTTTGCGCAGACAGCATATCCTAATGTTTATAGTGAAAGGATGATGGTTATGCGTAATGTTTTAAAACTGGCGATAGGCTTGGTAGCGGCCGTATGTATGGTGACGGATGTGTCCGCGTGGCCGCTGTTTCCCGAAAAGGCTCCAAAGACCGCCGAAGTGCCTGTTATAATGTACCACCTTGTCACGACAAATCCGAAATACATCGGCAAACACGGAATAACTCCGGAAGAGCTGGAGGCCGATCTGAAATTTCTCAAGGACAACGGCTACAACACCGTGCTGATAGACGACCTTGTGCGTTTTGTGGAAAAACGCCGACCCCTGCCGGACAAGCCCATCGTCCTGACATTTGACGACGGCCGCTTTTCGGACCATCTATACCTCTTCCCGCTGCTCGAGAGCATGAAGATGAAGGCCGTGCTGTCGATAATCGGCACGGAGACGGACGAGTATTCAGGCTCCGACTCTCTCAAGAAGCCGCACATGGGCTGGGAGCAGGTTGTCGAACTCTCAAAGTCCGGCCTGCTGGAGATCCAGTGCCACAGCTATGACCTGCACGGACACACAGGCAGCGGCAAGCGCAAGGGCGAGAGTTTGGAAGCTTATCAGGCGCGGTTGAAGGCGGATCTCGCAAAGAACCACGCTCTCATCAAGAAGCACACGGGAAGCGCGCCGACGGCCTTCACGTATCCGCTGGGCATAATCTCGAAGGGTTCGCAGGAAGTGCTGCAAGAGCTGGGGATCAAGGCCAGCTTCTCTTGTTATGAAGGCATGAACATCGTCACACAGGGCGACAGCAACAGCCTCTTCATGATGAAACGCGCCAACAGACCCTCCGGCGAATCGGTCAAGACCAT
Source organism: Defluviitaleaceae bacterium (assembly GCA_009780445.1). GTDB lineage: Bacteria > Bacillota > Clostridia > Lachnospirales > WRAA01 > WRAA01. Next base: position 17,657 of record WRAA01000002.1, on the reverse strand, counting down.
TCTGCGGCGTCTCGAAGCGTCACAAAACTGATTATGCCACTAATTTTTGACAACGCCGCCGCGTAGGCCGGGGGTTTCGCCTCCCCGCTTAATCCATAACTGTAAGAACCTGTATTAAATAATTCAACGTCACCTTGGTGCAGATTGGCGTTGAATTATTAGACCTCTTTCGAAACTAGACGATACCGGATTTGCGGAACAGTTTCGCGCAAGGCTAGGAGCTGACGCCGCCGCGAACCCTTGCGGTTCGCAAGTAGGAATCGACGACGCATTGTGTGAAACTGGCCGCAAAGATGGTGTCGGCTAGTTTCGAAAGAGGTCTATTGAATACAGGTCCTTAGAACTTAGATCCTGCTCCGCGGGTTCTAAGTTTTTTTGTTCCAAAGCTTTGCAATTGAGTTCGGCCTGGTGTATAATGGGTTATTGATTAACAAGGAGTGGTATTGTGGAATCCCACAGTAGTCTCGAATTTGCGATTCTGTTCGTGTTGATATGTTTGTCGGCAGTGTTTTCCATGAGCGAAACGGCCCTTATCTCGATTTCTAAGCCGCGTCTCAAGATAATGATGGAGGACGGGGTGCGCGGCGCGGCAACCGTGGCCAGGCTGCTTCAAGACCCGGAGCGTATGCTCAGCACCATCTTGATAGGCGTTGTCTTTGCCGACTTTATGGCCGTTTCCATAGCGACAGCCCTTGCCATACGCTACTTCGGAGACGGCGCGTGGGCCATCGCTCTTTCCACAGTTGTGTTCACGGTGATCAATCTGATCTTCGCCGGCGTTACGCCTAAGAACTTCGCGGTGAACCACCCGGAGGCCGTGTCCCTGCGTGTTGCGTGGTTCATACTCATCCTCAGCTGGGTGCTTACGCCGCTTCTGATATTCTTCAACACAACGTCTGGCATTATCCTGCGCTTGCTGGGCACCAAGCCCGGCGGAAACCGCGACGAGATCACGGAGCAGGATCTGAAGGCCATCATCAACATCAGCCACGAGCAGGGCATGTTAAAATCGGACGAAAAGAGTTTCTTCGAGAACCTGTTCGCCACGCGCGAAGGCAGCGCGCGGGAGATCATGACGCCGCGCACCGACATCATCGCCATAGCCATTGACGAGGACTACAGCCGGATCAAGCACCTGTTCGACGGCGAGAAGCTGTCCCGCCTTCCCGTATACAGCGACAGCATCGACAACATAGTGGGCGTGCTGTACCTGCGCGACTTCATCTTCGCCGACCACCCGGCAAGCGGCCCCGACATCCCGGGCATCATGCGAAAGCCATACTTCACCTTCGAGGCCAAGCCCATTGACGAACTCTTCCGCAACATGCGTTCACAGCGTATCTCCATGGCCGTGGTGCTGGACGAATTCGGCGGAACCTCCGGTATCATCACGCTGGACGACATCATCGAGAAGATGATCGGCCATGTGGGCGACGAATATGAATCGGAGCAGGACGACATCCAGAGCGTTACCGAAGGCGAATTCCTTGTGGACGGAAGCACAAAGATAGAGCTTGTGAACGAGATGCTGGGCGTGGAACTTGTGTCTGACGAGTTTGAGTCCATCGGCGGTTATGTGATAGGCTTGCTGGGCAAGATCCCGCAGGCCGGCGACATTGCCGTGTCCGACGGCCTAAAGTTCAGCGTCGAAACCATGGAGCGCAACCGCATCATCGGCCTGCGCATAAAGCTGGAGCCGCAGGAGGCCGCCACTGAATAGAATGCACTGAAAAACCGCCGAACAATACGCCGGCGGTTCTTCTTGTATGACGCTATTGCGACACTGTGATGACATAACCGCCGTCGCCGAATTTAAGCTCGCCGCCAATCTCGCCGGACTGCGCAAGCTCCACATATCTGTCGTAGTCCAGCGCGGTCTTGTCGCAGACCTTGCAGGCTTCGTCGAAGAGGAATTCGCCGCTGGCCTCTATCTTGGACAGTAATGCCCGCAGCAGCTTCTCGTCGGTGCTGTCAAAGCTGTAGACCTCCGACACACCCATGGACTTGCACACAGTAAACTCCAGGCTGTACACCGTCTCCCCCTTGCGGGTTCTGGTCTTGATGCCGAAGTCTGTTGCGGTCATCAGCGGTTCCGAAATCTTGTTCTTGAACCTTACCTTCGCTTCCATAGAACCTCCCAGGATATCCTATTTCGCCTTGCTGACGGGGCAGAAGAAGTAGGGGATTATGCAGAACACTACCAGCCCCAGGTATCTTGCGATATTGCTGGTGATTATGTCCAGACGGTATTCGCCAAGACCAAGGGTCTGGCGGAATTCGCGCACGCCGTGTTCGCCCATGCCGATGATTGCGCCGCCGCCCTGCATACCCAGGTTCAGATCCACACGCGCGAACATGGCGTACATAAACGCGCCCGCGGCAAACAGGAACACACAGGTGAAGAACACCCAGAACGTGGCGACTTCCTTGGGGTTCTTCTTGATAAACGCGCCGGCGAAGTGCAGACCAAGGAAGCGAACGTTACCGGTGGCCATCGCGTTGTTGATCTCCATGTGGTACATCTTGCGGAAGAAACCAAGAGCCGCGCCCGACGCAAAGCCTATCACAAAAAACGAGATAACCGGCGGTATCACGTACTGCATTACAACCGGATAGAGCATTACGGGCAGGACAAATACGGACCAGTTGTAATAGAACTGCGTGGTCTTGCTGGCGAAAGAACTCTGCGTGAACAGGGCAAACACCGCGCCCGACATAAAGCCGAAGAACAGACCCAGGTTCTCGAAGAAGTATGTCCAGTAGCCCGAGGCCAGGTTCAGCCCCATCCATATAACATTACCCGTCTGCGGCGTGATCATAACGCCCAGATCATTTGTATTCAGCGAGTACGCGTTTAGGTAGCCCATTATAAATATGGACGCGCCCGTCATGAATGCGACCTTAAACGTAGCCGCTCTGTCTTCACTGTCAGCAATTAACATAGCTCACCTCTCTAAATTCTGCTCTGTGCAGAGCTGTATTCTACGCAGATGTTACCGGCTCCCCCCTGCCGTTTGTGTGTAGTGAGTTTAGTTTAAAACGGTCTTGTGTCAAGTTCTGAACGCGCGCCTCCGGGCGCGTTTAGAACGCAGACAGAAGCCGATTTTCAACTAAACTCGCTATGTAGCGTAGTTCATGCCCTTAATTTTAAATGTTCTGCGGCGTTTTAGCAAGTGTTTGGAGAGATTTTCCGGCGCGGCGCGTTTAATTCTGCATTTTGTACAAAACAAGACATGCAAATTTGTTGGAATTGCACATAAACTGCATGGTGCGCCGCGCCCTATGTCCGAAAATAAACTGATACAGGCACAACAACTACGAACCGGCACTTGACGCAACAGCACCATAATGATATAGTTCGATATGATAGACCTCTTCCGAAACTAGCCGACATCGTCTTTGCGGCCGGTTTCACGCAATGCGTCGTCGCTTCCTCCTAACGAACCCTGTGGGTTCGCGGCGTCGTCAGCTCCTAGCCTTGCGCGAAACTGATCCGCAAATCCGGTATCGTCTAGTTTCGGAAGAGGTCTAATGGAGGATGACCGTGTGAACTATCCGTACTATATCTATCAAGTTTATCAGCACTATTCGGATCTGTCGGGCATATATGTCGGCGGCATCAACATCAGCATACTCGGCGTAGTGCTTGCCCTGGCCATATCCATCTTCCTTATAATCAAGAAGCTCAACCCTGTGCTGGCCATGTTCCTGGGTGTTTCCGTCGGCGCGATAGTTGGCTCGGCGGACCTTTCGCAGATGATGGACATAATGCTCCTCGGCGGGCGGCAGGTTGTTGGCATCAACATACGCATTATCGCCGGCGGAGTGCTTGTCGGTGCCCTTGTGGAGACCGGCGCGGCGGAGTCTCTGGCCAAGAGCATTGCCGAAGGCCTCGGCAGCAAGCGCGCCATACCGGCCATAGCCCTGACAGCGGCTCTTATGTGCAGTGTGGGCGTGTTCCCGCCGGTGGCGATGCTCATAATCGCGCCGATCGCCCTCTCCATCGCCCACAAGGCCGGAGTGAGCAAGTTCGCCGCCATCCTTGCCCTAAGCGGCGGCGTAAAGGCGGGCAATGTTATGTCGCCGAACCCAAGCGCGCTGGCCGCGGCGGAATCCTTCGGCGTTCCCATCAGCCAAATGATGGTGAACAGCGTACTGCCCGCGTTGGCCGCGTTTGCTGTGACGATGCTCCTGTGCCGCATGAAACGCACGCGGCACTTCATGGTGGGCGCGGAAGATATCGAGTCCGGCGCAGACCCGCAGGACCTGCCTCCCTTTGGCAGAGCCGTTGTCGCGCCGGCCGTGGCCATCGGCCTGCTGATGCTGAACCCCGTCGGCGACCTCATGGGCATACACTTCATAAGCTCCGCAAACCTGCCCATGGATCCGTTCTACGTCCTGCCAATAGGCGCGGTCGCCGGGATGCTGGCCATGGGCAAGGGGCGCGGCATCATCGACGTAGCCACAAAGGGCGTGCTGCGCATGGCCCCCGTGATGCTGATGATGTTCGGCGCGGGGGCGATCGGCGGGCTTATCACTACGTCGGTATTCCCCGCGGCGATGGAACACGCGTTGTCCGCGGCCGGTTTACCCGCGGCCTTCCTTGCTCCGCTGTCAAGCACGGTTTTCTCCGGCGTGACAGGCTCCAACGCGGCCGGCGTGATCATCGGCGGCGAATCCTTCGCGGCCACCATTCTGGAGGCCGGCGTGCCGGCTATGGCGGGCGCGGTGATGTTACACGCAGGGGGCGGCTTCATAGACGTTATGCCGCACGGCAACATCTTCCTGGCCAGCCAGCAGGGCATGAAATGCACCATGACCGAACGCTTGAAGGTGATCCCTTACGAAGCGGCCGTGGGTTTTACAAAGGTAACGACGGCCACCGCGCTCTTCCTTGCCGGCTTCTGGGGATAGGCTGCAAACTACTATACCGAGGTGATAGGTTTTGCACGATTCATACCTGAAGAACTGTTTCATGAACATTCACAAGGTCTACTTCATCACCATGCTGTTCCTGATGGCTCTTGCCGTCGCGCTGGAGCCTTCGGTGTTGCTTCTGCACGGTTTTGCGGACATACTGCGCTCCCCGGATATCCTGATCACCGACTATATCTATGTGGGCGGGCTGGCCGCGGCCATTCTGAACGCGGCGGTGACGTCGCTTATGTCCCTGGGTATGCTGATAGTCTTTAAGCACGACCCTAAGAGCGCGACAGTCTCGAATCTGTGGCTTATCACGGGTTTTGCCTTCTTCGGCAAGAACCCGCTTAACGTATTGCCGATCTTCATCGGCGGCTGGCTGTATGCCAAGTACATGCGGCAGGACTTTAACGTGAACATCCTCACAACCCTTGTGGCCGCGTCGCTTTCGCCGGCGGTTACGCAGAAAGTGTTCATCGGCGCAGAGTCCGACGCGCTGAACATCCTCTTCGCCATCGGTATGGGCGTGTTAATCGGCTTTGTGTTCGACCCTATCGCCAAGAACATATTCAAGGCGCACGACGGCTACAACCTGTTTAACGCGGGGTTCGCCGCCGGCCTGCTTGCCATTATCATAACCTCCACCTTCGCAAGTTATGACCTTACATACACCATGAACAGCCAATGGAGCAGCGGCAACAACACGCAGATCACGGCCTTTGTCATCCTGATGTCGATCTGGCTGATCGGCATCGGCCTGTATATGAAGCGCGAGGACCCGCGCGGCGCACTGCGCGACGTTATGGCTCTCAAGGGTTTCCAGAACGACTATTACTCACGGTGCGGTACAACATGCTACATCAACATGGGCGTGCTTGGCCTCTTCTGCATCCTCATGGCCAACCTTGTGGGCTTCGAGCTTACGGGGCCGCTGCTTGGCGGCATAATCTCCGTAATGGGCTTCGGCGCGAACGGTATGCAGATCTACAGCGCGTCGTCGCTGATGGCCGGCATTGCCCTGGCCACGTTCACAAGCCCGCTCAGCCTGGACGACCCAAACGTCTCCGTTGCCTTCTTCTTCGTCGCCTGCCTCTCGCCCATTCCCGCGAAGTACGGCTGGCACTGGGGTGTTGTCGCCGGGTTGATCCACCTGCACCTTGCGACGAGCCTGGCACTGCCGTCGGGCGGCATCAATCTCTATAACAATGGTGTGGCCGGCGGATTTGTGGTTATACTCCTGTTACCGCTGCTACGCGCGCTGGAACAGCGCAAGGCGGACGCCGCCGCATCTGCATAACATTTTGAAGGAGCATCAGCATGTACACAAAGGTCGATACCAACCTGGACTTTGTCGAGCGCGAACAGCAGATCCTAAAGTTCTGGCGCGAAGAGCAAGTTTTCGAGAAAAGCATGGCACAGCGGCAGGGCTGCCCTGTGTTTACGTTCTATGAAGGCCCGCCAACCGCCAACGGCGTGCCGCACATAGGCCACATAATCACGCGGGTGGTGAAGGACATCATCCCGCGCTACCGCACCATGAAGGGCTGTTATGTGCGCCGCAAGGGCGGCTGGGACACCCACGGCCTGCCCGTAGAGCTGGAGGTCGAAAAGGCTCTGGGCATTAACGGCAAGCCCGGCATTGAAGAATACGGTGTGGAGGCCTTCATACGGAAGTGCAAGGAGAGCGTGTTCAAGTACGAACAGCTCTGGCGCGACATGAGCGAGCGCGTGGGCTACTGGATCGACATGGACGACCCCTATGTAACGTATCACAACGACTACATCGAGTCCATCTGGTGGGCCTTGCGCCAAGCGTGGGACAAGGGGCTGGTCTACAAGGGTTACAAGGTCGTGCCGTACTGCCCGCGCTGCGGCACACCGCTGTCATCCCACGAAGTGTCGCAGGGTTACGAAGATGTCACGGAGGATTCTGTCTACGCCAAGTTCAAGCTACACGGCAAGGACAACGAATACTTCCTGGCGTGGACGACTACACCCTGGACACTGCCCAGCAATGTCGCCCTGTGCGTAAACGGCAAGGAAAGTTATGTGCGCGTGCGCTCCGGCGGTGATGTCTACATTCTGGCGAAGGCTCTGGCACCCGCCCTGTTCGGCGAAAACTGCGACATTATCGAGGAGATGACGGGCGAGAGCCTGCGCGGCACAACTTACGAGCCGCTGTTTAGCTTCGCCGACAAAATCTACGCGCAAAGCGGCAAGACCCCGTACAGAATCGTGTGCGATGGTTACGTAACCCTCACGGACGGCACGGGCATAGTGCATACATCCCCCGCCTTCGGCGAGGACGACTACCGCATAGCCAAGGAACAGGATCTGCCCTTCGCCCAGCTTGTGAACCCGGAGGGCAAGTTCACGCCGGAAGTCACGCCTTGGGCGGGTATGTTCATCAAACACGCAGACCCGGAGATCATCAAGGCTCTCGAGGATGGCGGCAAGCTCTTTAAGGCGCACACCGTCACGCACAACTACCCCTTCTGCTGGCGTTGCCACACACACCTGCTGTACTACGCCCGCGACACATGGTTCATCAGCATGACCACCCTGCGCGACAAGCTGGTGGAGAACAATAACACCGTTAACTGGATGCCCGACAACATCCGCACAGGCCGTTTCGGCAGCTTCCTGGAAAACGTGGTGGACTGGGGCATCAGCCGCGAACGCTACTGGGGAACGCCCCTGCCCATATGGGAATGCGGATGCGGCCACCGCCACATGGTCGGCAGTATCGCGGAAATGCGCGAAATGGCGGATGTAACCGTTGCGCCGGATATCGAGCTGCACAAGCCGTATATCGACGAAGTAACACTGACATGCCCGGTGTGCCAAGGTTCGATGAAGCGCGTGAGCGAAGTTATCGACTGCTGGTTCGACTCCGGCTCCATGCCCTTTGCCCAGTGGCACTACCCCTTCGAGAACAAGGACATCTTCGACGGCCAGTTCCCCGCGGACTTTATCTCCGAAGCTATCGACCAGACCCGCGGCTGGTTCTACTCCCTGATGGCGATATCCACACTGCTGTTCGAGAGGCCGCCGTACAAGAACGTGGTGGTGCTTGGCCATGTTCTCGACAAACACGGCCACAAGATGAGCAAGCATCTGGGCAATGTCGTGGATCCGTGGGAAGTGCTTAACGATCAGGGCGCGGACGCGGTGCGCTGGTACTTTATGTTCAACTCGTCGCCGTGGCTGCCCAGCCGCTTCCACAAGGAGGCGGTGAACGACGCCCAGCGCAAGTTCATGGGTACGATGCTTAACACCTATGCCTTCTACGTGCTGTACGCCAATATCGACAAATTCAACCCCGCCGAACACACACTCGATCGGACACAGCTGGGCGAGATGGACCGCTGGGTGCTGTCGAAGCTGCACTCGCTGATAATCTCCGTGGACGACGCTCTGGCAAGCTACAAGCTGACAGAACCCGCCCGCGCCATGAACGACTTCGTGGACGAGCTGAGCAACTGGTATGTGCGCCGCAGCCGCGAACGCTTCTGGGCAAGCGGTATGCCGCAGGACAAGGTAAACGCCTACATGACGCTCTACACCGTGCTTAGCGAGCTTGTAAAGCTCTGCGCGCCGTTTATCCCCTTCCTTTCGGAGGAGATCTACGGCAACATCGTGCGCAACACGCATAAGTCCGCGCCGATCAGCGTCCACCTCTGCTCCTTCCCGGTCTCCGATCCGGACTTTATCGACAGGGAGCTGGAGGCTGACATGGACACCGCCCGCCAAGTGGTGGTGCTTGGGCGCGCCGCCCGCAACGAGGCAAACATCAAGAACCGCCAGCCCATCGGCCGGATGTACGTGAAGTCCGCGCCCATCGGCGAAGGTTATGTCCGCATTATCGCCGAAGAGCTGAACATCAAGCAAGTGGTCTTTACGGACGACATGGCCAAGTTCACGTCCTACAACTTCAAGCCCCAGCTGCGCACTCTCGGCCCCAAGTACGGCAAGCTTGTCCCCGCCATAGGCGCGGCTCTGTCGGCCTGTGCCGGCGCGGAGTTCTTGGCGCGGCTGCGCTCGGGCGGCGCGACCCTTGTGGTGGACGGCAACGAGGTGGAGCTTTCCGAAGCCGACGTGCTGGTGGAGGTGGCTCACGCCGAAGGGTTTATGACGCAGGAGGATCGCGGTGTTTGCGTAGCTATCGACTGCGTTCTCACCGACGAGCTTCTCGAAGAGGGTTTTGTGCGCGAACTTATCTCCAAGTTCCAGACAATGCGCAAGGACGCGGGCTTCGAAGTGCTTGACAAAATCTCCGTCTGCATTAACGCAGGCGAAAAACTCTCCGCCATCTTCGAGCGCAACCGCGGCGAGATCATGCGCGAAGTCCTGGCGGATGAAGTAAGCTCCGCCGCCCCCGCGCACTCCAAGGACTGGAGCATCAACGGCGAAGCCGCAACACTGGGCGTAACCAAGCTATAGAGTGTAATTGTGCAATCCGAATATTTTTCACCAATCCGCTATACTATATCACAAGGAGGTTTTGCAATGAGAAATTATGACGACTACGACAGCCGCTATCGTCGCGACATCCTTGACGCGAACCCGCGCCACTCCATCACCGAGGATGACGTACACCACTTCATGCGCGGCGTGTTCGGCTGGATGTTCCTTGGCCTGTTGATCACCACTGTGACCAGCCTGATGTCGCTGTTCGCCCTGTACTCCATCCCCGCCGTTGCCGAAAACTTCTTCATGTTGACCATCATGTTTGTTGTGGCGCAGTTCGGCATAGTGTTTGCCCTTAGCGGCGCGATACACAAGCTTAGCCTTGGCGTGGCGCGTATGATGTTTGTGGTCTACTCTGCGCTCACGGGCTTCACCCTAAGCTTTATCTTCATCGTCTACGCCGCCGACACCATCTTCCTTGCGTTTGCCATGGCCGCGGTGTTCTTCGGCATCATGGCCGTGTTCGGCTACACCACGCAGTCAGACCTCTCCTCCGCGGGGCGCATATTTTTCATCGGGCTTATCGCCATCATCATCGCCATGGTCATAAACTTCTTCCTTGGCAGCTCCCAGCTGGACTTCCTGATATCTATCGCGGGTATTGCGGTGTTCTCCGGCCTCACGGCCTACCACGTGCAACGCCTTAAATCGGAGTTTATCCAGAACGCAGTCGAAGGCGGCCCAGAGGTCGTGGGCAAGTTGTCCATTCTGGGCGCGTTAAGCCTCTACCTCGCCTTTATCAACCTCTTCCTCTTCCTGCTGCGCATACTCGGCCGCAGAGACTAAGAGGAGAAACGCCAAACCGGTTGATACTATTTCGTATAACACAAAGGAGCCGACTTCACAGCGGCTCCTTTTGAATGGTGTTGACAAATATTTGGCGTGGTGTATAATCATTGTGGGTATTATTACATAATTTGCATAAATAAGGGGGACATTGTGAATCAAGTATTGGAGTTTTTCTCGCCCAAGCATGTAAAGGTGGAAACGAATGTACGGACGGAGGTGCTGGCCGGTTTAACCAGCTTTTTCGCGTCGATCTTCACCATACTGTCGGTTCCAGGGATGATCGCAGGCGGCGAGACAAATGTTTTTAACGCGGTGTTTGTCGCCGTGGTTATGGCCTCGGTAGTGGGCTGCTTGTTCATGGCCTTCCTGGCGCGGATGCCGCTGGTGGTATACCCGGCGATGGGAACGTCCAGCTACTTCGCATTCACCGCAATGCCGATGATCGTGCTGGTTTCCGGAAACGAAAACCTTAGCAGGGTGGTGCAGTACCAGATCGGCATGTTCCTGATCCTGATATCCGGCATTATCTTCTCGTTCCTGTCCGTCACCGGGCTTACGGACAAGATCTTAAACGGCATACCCAAGAACATCAAGATCGCCACGGTTCCCGCGATTGGTCTCTTTATCACCTTGCTGGGCGTGAGGCTGGCCGGGCTGGTTGTTGGCACGCCGTCGACATTTGTCACGTTCTTCAACCCGCGCAACCTTGCCAACCCCGATTACAGAGCAACGGCCATGGGCGCGATAGTGGCCTTCATCGGGCTGATATTCCTGGGTTTCCTGCACCATAAGCAGGTGAAGGCTTCCTTTGTGATCGCAATTGTGGCGACTACGGTCCTGGCCTATGTCACGGGCGCGCACCAGCTGCCGCCAAACCTTTCCACAGTGAGGGAACAATTCAGCGACTGGCTGGAGATCGGCTTCTTCGGTTTTGACGCCGCGACGATCTGGACATTCGGTTCCGTAGGCACGGTCATCGGCGTTATCCTCAGCATCGTGCTGGCCCTGGTGCTGACCAACGCGCTGGACGCTATCGCCACAACCTTCGGCATTGCCAAGAACGCGGGGCTGGTAAAGGACGACGACGATATCGAGGGCAGGAAGTATGTTAACAAGGGCGTTATGTCCGACGCGCTCTCAAGCGTAGTCGGCGCGGTGCTTGGCGGCGCGCCCAACACCACGGTTGTCTCCGGCTCCACAGGGGTAGGCGCGGGGGGAAGAACCGGGCTGACATCCTTGGTTGTTGCGGTTCTGACGGTGCTGCTGCTGTTCATCGGCCCGTTTGTGCGCCTTATCCCGAACGTGGCTATCGCCCCGGCTCTGATATTCGTGGGCTGTCTGATGCTGTCGGGTCTGAAGGATCTGGACTACGACGACATGAGCGAGTACCTTCCGGCCTTTGTCGCGCTGATCTTCGTGGTGTTCACGTTTAACATCGGCATAGGAATCTGCCTTGCGCTGATAACGCACATCGTTTTGAAGCTTGTGACCGGCCGGTCCGGGGATATCTCCGCGGTTTCGGTGATAGTCGCGGCAATGTTCCTGCTCCAGTTTATCTTATAGCTTGTTTGATGGCGGCGCGAAGAGCTGCTTCTTCATTGCCATAACTTCGTCGCGCAGCTGGGCGGCGCGTTCGAACTGCAGGTCGGCGGCGGCGCGGTGCATCTCCTTTTCCAGCACGGAGATTGCGGCGCGAAGCTCGTCGTCGCTCATAGATTCGGGGTCTTTCTCGAGACCCCGTTTTTTGCGCTCTTCGGGAGCCTCCACGGCCTTAATGATGTCGTGAACCTTGCGGATGATGGTCGTCGGCGTGATGCCGTGCTCGGTGTTGTAGGCCATCTGGATTTGTCGGCGGCGGTTTGTCTCGCCTATGGCGCGCTCCATGGAGCCTGTGATGTTGTCGGCATACATAAGCACTTTCGATTCGGAGTTACGCGCCGCACGCCCCACGGTCTGGATCAGGGACGTTTCGGAGCGCAGGAAGCCCTCCTTGTCCGCGTCCAAGATCGCCACCAGCGCGGTCTCGGGGATGTCCAGCCCTTCGCGCAGAAGGTTGATGCCCACCAGCACGTCGAACACGTCCAGCCGCAGATCGCGGATGATCTCCAGCCTCTCCAGCGTGTCGATGTCGGAATGGAGGTAGCGCACGCGTGTGCCGTGGTCTTGCAGGTATCTCGTTAGATCCTCGGCCATCTTCTTCGTAAGCGTCGTCACAAGGGACTTAAAACCCTTGGCCGTCGTCGCGTTGATCTCGCCCATAAGGTCGTCTATCTGGCCGGCTATGGGGCGTATGAAGATCTCCGGATCAAGCAGACCTGTCGGGCGGATCACCTGTTCCACAAGCTGTTCCTCATGCGCCTTTTCGTAGACAGAGGGCGTTGCCGACACGAACAGGAGCCGGTTGATCTTGGCCTCGTATTCGGGGAACTTCAGCGGGCGGTTGTCCAGCGCGGAGGGCAGGCGGAAGCCGAAGTCCACCAGCACGGTCTTGCGGGACTTATCGCCCTCGTACATTCCGCGCACCTGGGGGATCGTCACGTGGGATTCGTCGGCGATTATGAGGAAGTCCTCCGGGAAGTAGTCTATCAGGGTGTGGGGCGTGCTGCCGGGCGGCCTGCCCGAAAGGTGGCGCGAATAGTTCTCGATGCCGGAGCAGAAGCCGATCTCGCGCAGCATCTCGATATCGTAGTTGGTGCGCTGCATAAGCCGCTGCGCCTCCAGCAGCCTGTCGTCGCGCTTGAACTCGGCCACGCGCTCCTGCAGCTCCTGCTCGATGGCGGCTATGGCCAGCTCCAGCTTTGGCCGCGACGTTACGTAGTGCGACGCGGGGTAGATCGTAACGTGCTTGAGGTATCCGAACACCTCGCCGGTGAGGGTGTTGATCTCGCTGATACGGTCGATCTCGTCACCGAAGAACTCCACGCGGTATGCCCGATCGCTGGAGTATGACGGGAAGATCTCCACCACGTCGCCGCGCACGCGGAAGGTTCCGCGCACAAAGTTCATGTCGTTGCGGTCGTACTGGATCTCGATCAGCTTGCGCAGACACTCGTCGCGATCCTTCGCCACGCCTACGCGCAGGGTCAGGCACATCTCGTTGTAGTCGATAGGGTCGCCCAGGCCGTAGATGCAGCTTACGCTGGCGATGATGATTACGTCCTTGCGCTCGAAGAGCATCGCCGTAGCGGAATGGCGCAGCTTGTCGATCTCGTCGTTTACGCTGGAGTCCTTCTCGATATAGGTATCGCTGGACGGCACATAGGCCTCCGGCTGGTAATAGTCGTAGTAGCTGACGAAGTACTCAACCGCGTTGTGTGGGAAGAACTCCTTGAACTCGTTGTAGAGCTGTGCCGCGAGGGTCTTGTTGTGCGCCATCACCAGTGTGGGCTTCTGCAAACGCTGTATGATATGCGCCATGGTAAACGTCTTGCCCGAACCCGTCACGCCCATCAGCGTCTGGAACTTCTTGCCTTCCGCAAAACCCTGCGCCAGCGCGTTTATGGCGGCAGGCTGATCCCCCGTCGGCTCGAAGGGCGCTTCGATCTTAAACTCCACTGTCGTCATCCTCTTTCGTGCCGTCCTTGTTCGCAAGAATCAGCGGATTTATGTAGACGCTCGCATAGCCAAGAACCGCCGCGCCGCCTATGATGCTGAAGTTCCAGTCAAGTGTCATAAGGTTCAACACCGCCATCGTGACGATGCCCACAAGCACGCCCTGCGCCGCGATCCGCGCTGCAACGGGCACAGCGTTCTCGAACAGCAGGAACATGAACACCACCACGCCGGCGACCACGGCAGACGCCACGCCGCCGGCAATGCCGCGGACATACTCGCCCACCAATATCGGCGTCAGCACCGCCGACGAAAGGCCAAAGACCAGACCCATCGCCACCAGCCTGGCCACCATCTTAAATTTACGGCTAAACATCCAAACCACGTCCGTCCTTGCCGATTTCGGCAAAATCCCTATACGCCTGCGGGAACAGCCGCATCAAACACACCATGCCGGCGATAATCCCGAAAATCGGAGCCGTTCCGGCGGTGTAGCTCCAGCCGGCCGCGCCGAAGGCCAACACCGCCAACAAATTGGCGGCACCGCCGAACGCCGCGCAAACGGCCGCTATCTTGGCGGCATACCGCGGCGCGAAGGGTTCGCCGGTTCTGCCGAACTTACACGCAAATACGTAGAGCATCGTACCAATCCAGGAACTTGCGGCGGCGGCAATAATCGTGCCGCTAACAGCTTCGCCGAAGGGCAGCGCCCCTGCCGCAGGCATGGCGGCAAACGGCGGCAGCATCAGCTTCAGCCCGATGCCTATGCCGGTGATGTGGTGCTTGATGCCGTCTCTTCGAAGATCCTTCACGTACTCCGCGGCGATAAAGTACACAAACAACACGCCAAAGGCGGCCACAAGGCCGAAAATTCCCCGAACCTCGTCATAATCCGCCCCGACCCCGACAGGCGTAAGCGTCGCCACGGCGATAAACGCGGCAAACATCAACACCGCAAGCACCACAGCGCGAAGTGCCGTCCTTATGACATGCTTCATAGCAAACAGTCCTAACGCAAAGGGCAATACAAGCTTGACTCGTATTGCCCTACAGAATTATGCTCGGAATTATTGGCTATAGTTACAATTTAGGCAACCTGTGCCGCGTCACGCGGAACAAGTACAAGCTCGACTTCCTCGCCACGCGGCGAATTCAGAGCTTTCTCACGTTGCTCCAACATGTAGATCAAGAACCTGACAACAAGTGACAGCATCTGCCTCTGCGCGATTTTTTTTAGACTCAGCAGCCGGTACTTCGCGGGCTGGTTAACCTTGCACAGACGCTCCAGGATATCGGAGTAATCGTTCAGAAGCTTCTTTTCAAGCTCGGAAGCGCGGCTGAACTCTTCTATTGGCAAGCGCATAAGCCGGGACTGAAACTTGATCTTGTCCAGATCGGGATAATCTATGCCGAAAAAGTGTCTCATGCCGGTTTGAACATAACCCTTTATCTCCGCGGATTCAGAGAAACCGCCGCCGGTGCAGTGTGCGTCGAACTCAAACTTCAGGGCGAGCATGTCGGCGTGGATCTTGGCTCTCTCGAGGTGCGTCCGGTTCGCGCTGACCGCGCCCTTGTAAACATATCGGGAGTATATGAGCGAAATTGCGTACAGAAACAGAAGGAAAACAGCGAATACCGGTATGTTAGCCATGCGACATGCCCTCCTTTCCGGCTGATATATCGGCCTTGCCGATTAGGGTGTCATAATTTTTTTGCAGCGTGTGTAATGCGGTGTTGTGCTGGTCTTGCAGTGCTTTTACTGCGTTAGTGTGCTGTTCCTGCAGGCTGACGATTGCTTGGGAATGCTGTTTCTCCAGTGCTTCGGTAGTTTTGATGTTGTTGCGCTGAATGAAGTAGAACGTCAGAATGGACAGCACCATAAACGGCGAAGTTTCTACTGCTGAAATCAGAAAACGCGCTCCCCACTCACTCATTAAGCTGCCTCATCGGATAGTTTTATACGGAATCAAGCTCCGTATATGCTGTAATTATAACACGTTTTGAGAGAGTTTGCAATAGTGTTGGTAATGTTTTCTTATAACTCCGGCTGTAGCGGCGTTAGAGCCGGCTCACTCCGCTTGAGCGGGCGGCGGCGGAAACGGCCTTGGCCACGGCCTCGGCCACGCGCGGGTCGAAGGTGGGTGGCAGGATGTAGTCGGCGGTGAGTTCGGCGTCGGAGACCAGGGCGGCTATGGCGTAGGCCGCGGCGATCTTCATTTCGTCGTTGATGTCTGACGCGCGAACGTCCAAGGCTCCGCGCAGTACGCCGGGGAAGGCCAGGGAGTTGTTGATCTGGTTTGCGAAGTCACTGCGGCCGGTGCCGACAACTGCCGCGCCCGCCTGCTTGGCAAGATCCGGCATGATCTCGGGCGTGGGGTTGCTGCACGGGAACACAATGGGGCTCGCCGCCATAGAGCGCACCATGTCGGGCGTGAGTATGCCGGGCTGTGCCACGCCGATGAACACGTCCGCGCCCTGCACGACATCACCCAGGCCGCCCTTCTTCATCAGCCGGTTCGAGACCTTGGCGATCGTCTGCTTCTCGCCGTTTAGGCCGCCGCGGCCTTCGTAGATCGCGCCGGCGCTGTCCACCAGGACCACATCGCGCAGGCCGACGGCCATAAGCAGGTTTGTGAGGGCAATGCCGGCCGCGCCCGCGCCCGCAACAACAACGCTGACGCTCTCCAGCTCGCGCCCGGTCAGCTTCAGCGCGTTCACCATTGCTGCCAGTACCACGATGGCCGTGCCGTGCTGGTCGTCGTGGAAGATGGGTATGTCGCACACGGCCTTGAGCCTGCGCTCGATCTCGAAGCAGCGCGGCGCGGCGATATCCTCCAGGTTGACCGCGCCGAAGCTGCCGGCCAAGAGCACTACGGTACGCACGATCTCGTCTACGTCCTTGGTGCGCACGCACAGGGGTATGGCGTTGACCCCGCCGAAGGCCTTAAACAGCACGCACTTGCCCTCCATCACGGGCATACCGGCCTCCGGCCCGATGTCGCCCAGCCCAAGCACGGCTGTGCCGTCGGTGACAACCGCCACGGTGTTGCCGCGCCCCGTGAATTCGTAGCTCTTCTCAACATCCTTCGAGATCTCGAGGCAGGGCGCGGCCACGCCCGGGGTGTAGGCAACGCTTAGATCCTCCTTGCTCGTAACGGGGCATTTCGGCACGATGTCCAGCTTACCCTTCCATTCGCGGTGACGCTCGATCGCAAGCTCGTTGTAGTTCATGTACTAGCTCCTTCCAATACGGTGTAGGTCGTTGATATTCGTTAATGATATTCTAGCACAACACTAGGAATTGTCAAGCCAAAGTTGGGGCTTGCGCAGACGGCGCGGGTGTGGTATAATGCGCAGGATCGGGACGCCAACATGTGTCCGAATATCTGAAGAGGTGACGATAATGAGAAAAGGACTGCACCCCGCGTACTTCCGGGCAAAAGTGCGCTGCAACTGCGGAAACGAGTTCGTTGCAGGCTCCACGAAGGAAGAGATACGTGTAGAAGTATGCTCCAAGTGCCACCCGTTCTATACAGGTTCGCAGAAGCTTCTGCTGGAAGCCGGCGGGCGTGTCGAGAAGTTCAAGAAGAAGTATGGCATGAAGGACGCCCAGTAACGGGCGTGCCGAACACAAAAGAGCTTCTGTGCGGAAGCTTTTTTTGTGTCCGCAATTCCGGGTGAGATGATATACTTTGTAATTCTCTATTGTAATGTGCTTAGGTTTTCGGTATAATAGGTTTAGGGCGTGTTTGAAAACCCCATTTCGGCGCATTTTCGGCAAATTTTCCGCCGTGCGTCGTCAACTTTTTCCTACGCTGACGCTCCGGATGCTAGACGTGTGCCACCGGCACACAGCATTCTAGCGAACCACAAGGGTTCGCGTCGTCGTCGCTTCCTAGGGCGTGTTTGAAAACCCCATTCCGGCG
>WRAA01000001.1 GCA_009780445.1 Defluviitaleaceae bacterium | reverse complement strand
GTCTCTTCCTACACCGCCGCCCGCGCAAACGACCCCGCCGACCATTCAGAAAACGCCAATGAACTGTTTACATCTCACAACAACACAAATCTTTCGAAAAACGCTAATATTAACGACAATTTGTTCCGATAATACTTTCGAGAGAAATTACGTTTTGATCTACAATGATCCGGTCCACAATTAATGAAACGGGGTGAAGCAATGAGGATCAACAACATTGCAAACATATATGAGACGGCTTCCGCACAACAGTCCGCCGCCCGCGCAGGCCGCGCAGGCAACCAACGCCCGGAGGCGCGGCGCGATTCCCTGGAGGTTTCTGACTCCGCGCGAAGCTTCACAACAGCGTTCCAGGCTATCGCCAACGCGCCCGAAGTGCGCGAAGGCCTTGTGTCCGACATACGCGCGCGCATCGAAAACGGAACCTACGAGCCGGATCCGCGCAGGATCGCCGAGGTCTTTACAGACGAACGGAGCCGGTAATGGCCGGGCTGATAAACGAACTACTGACCGTTCTGAACGAGCAGGCAGAGAACTACGAGAACCTGCTTGCTCTTTCGCATGAAAAACGCCAGGTGCTTGTGCAAAACGACGTAAAGTCTCTGCAGAAGATCACCAATGTCGAGAACATAATCGTGGGCAACAACCAGCGGCTGGAGAAACAGCGCGTGCGAATAACCCGCGACATCTCCACAGTGCTGGGCAAGAACGAGTCCGACATGACGCTGAGCCTGCTTGCCGAGCTGATCGCCCGGCAGGAAGAACACCCCGCACTGGTCGCCGTAGCCAAGCGGCTCCGCGCGGCAGTAGATGAGCTAAAGGAAGTTAACGATTCCAACAAGGCTCTGCTGGCGTTCTCGCTGGACTACGTGGACTTCACCATGAACCTGATCCGCGGCGCGGCCGATGGCACCCCCGGCTTTGACGAAGTTTCCGCGGCGGACGGACGCTCCACCCTTTTTGACGCTAAACAATAACGCAGTCCCACTTGACAAGCGGAACTGCTACAGGAGGCAACAATGGCAAACTTAGGATCTCTAAGCGTGGCTGTAAGCGGCATGAATGCCGCACGCATGGGGCTTAACGTAGTCGGCCACAACCTGGCCAACTCCACCGCGCCCGGCTTTTCGCGCCAGCGCATACTCCAGCACAACTTCGCATACGTCAACTTCCAAGGCGCAAGCCGCGCCAACTTAAACAGCGGCCGCGGCGGCACAGACCCCATGCAGCGCGGCCTCGGCACCAATGTCACGTCCACCACGCAGATCCGCGACCTATTCATAGACATATCCTACCGGCGGGAACTGGGCCGCCTTGGTTTTCACGCGCCAATAGCCGACACCGGCTTCGAGATCGAGATGCTCCTGTCGGAGCTGCACGGCGCGCTGCCCACGCAGACCGTGTTCAACGACATATGGGACGCGCTGAACGAACTAAGCGTGAACCAATCCGGCCTGGAGGTGCGCAACAACTTTATCGCCACCGCCGTCACCTTCCTGAATAAGATGAACTCCGTACACTCCCACCTACGCGCATACCAGCAGAACCTGAACAACCAGGTCAAGAGCACGGTAATCCGCGTGAACCAGCTTCTCGAGCAAGTGGCACAGCTTAACGTGTCCATCGCCGCAAACGAGGGTCACTCCCTGCGGGACGACCGCTGGTTCTTCGGCGACAACGCCAACGACCTGCGCGACCGCCGCAACAACGCACTGGACGAGCTTTCAAGCCTCCTGCACATCACATTCTGGGAGGACGCGCGCGGCATGGTCAGCATCCGCTCCGGCGGCAGTGAGCTGCTAAGCGGCGGCATAGACGTAAACCGCATCGGCCTGAAACAGTCCGCGCCGGGTACCAACTTGGTTCTGCCCGTCATCACCAACTCGCGCGACGTTCTTCCCTACGACGCACCCTCCGGCACCTACCAGCTGCTCTTCGACGTAAACGACGAGATAGCGGCGCACCGCGGCAACGACTCCGGCAGACTGCTGGGGCTGATCATCGCCCGCGGCCTGTCCGAAGAAGATTCATACTCGCCCCAACGTCTGGCCGCCGCCCAACTCGCCGGCGACCAAGCTGAATACGACCGCATAAGATTCAACCTCACCACATCCATGATCCCGCGTACCATGATGCAGATTGACACCCTGTTCAACCAAGTTATAACGATGATAAACAACGCGGTGTCGCCAATAACGGCGGCCGGTGAGCGCGACCCTAACGCACCCTTCGACGCAAACAACGAACGCACCCATCTGCCCGTGTTCGTCAGAAACTACGCAAACGGCACCTATGTGCCGCGCTTCGTGGACGACGGAAGCGGAACATATGTCTACGTACAACCCAACCCGTACGACCCCACAGAGGCAAACACCCTCTACCGCATCGGCAACGTGTTCATCAACCCCGCCCTCCTGCGGGACGGCGGCCCCAACCTGCTGGCTCTGTCCCTAAGCGCGAACGCGCAGGACGACACCACCCTGGTGCTGGATCTTATGGAGCAGTGGAAGTCCGAAAACGTTGTGTTCTTCGGCATGGACCACAGACCCATGAGCCTGGACACCGCCTACCGCCAAATGATAACAGACAACAGCAACGCCACAAGCCAGGCGCTGGGTTTTGTGCGCGAACAGACCACACTTGTGCAGGCCATCGACAACCGCCGCCAATCCGTCATGAGCGTTTCGATGGACGAAGAGCTGTCGTTCATGCTTACATTCCAGCACGCATACAACGCAAACGCACGTATGGTAAACATGCTGGACTCAATGATGGATACGATCATCAACCAAATGGGACGATAATTACGCCAAACGCTTCGCGTTTGTCGTTCAAAAAAATCCAAGTGCGGGATTTTTTTGAAACTGTACGAACGTTTAGCATCCGCGTTGCGAATGCTAAACAGATTTTCGACGTACACGCCGCCGAAAATCTACTGCTAATTGGGAACGGAACGTTCCTCCTGGGGAACGCTTCGTTCCCCAAGCCCCTCCGCGATATCGCAAACCGGATAGTCTCAGCTAATTTTTCTGAAAAACTCTTCGTGCATTGACATAACGATAATAGTAGAGAAGGTGTTACGATGCGCTCAGCATTCTTTGAATTTAACGTAGCCCGCACAGCCTTGTTCCTTGCTCGCGGCGGGCTGGACGTTGTAAACCACAATATCGCCAGCCAGGGCCCCGGGTTCTCGCGCCAGTTCATTGAACACCGCGCACTGCCCGCGCTGAATCTGCGCGACGGCCGCGGCATGTACGGCACAGGCGCGCAGATCTACGGCGTAGGCCAGCACCGCAACGTATTCCTGGACCACAAGTTCTGGAACGAACGCTCGACGCTTGGGCGTTTCCAGGCACAGGCGCAGCAGCTGCGCGTGCTGGAAATGGGGCTTAACGAGCTTCGCGGGGCGGACTCCCCCACAGGCGGCGTAGGCACAACCACGGGCTTCGGCCTGTTCTTCAACAGCCTGCAAAACCTAAGCACCAACGCCGGAGACTCCGTATACCGCGTAAACGTCCTGCAAACCGCAAGCACCCTCCAATCCTTCGTACACAATATGGCACAGACCATGCGCCGCCAGCAAATAGACGCAAACACCGAGGTACACATCATGGTGGGGCGCATAAACGGCCTGGGCAACCAGATAGCCAGCCTCAACGAGCAGATAGCGCGCACAGAGCTCACAGGCTCCCGCGCCAACGACCTGCGCGATTCCCGCGCAAGGCTTATCGACGAACTTTCGCTGCTGGTGAACGTAAGCATAATCGAAACCGAACGCAACGAGGACTTCGCCGCGGGAATGTTCCCTGAACCCGAACAACGCGGCCTTAGCAAGCTCCACTTCCGCGTGATGATCAACGGCCAGGACTTCGTAAGCGGCGGCAACATCAACCTTCTTGAGACAGTCGCCCGGCCGGCCGGCGCGGAGCGCAACCCCACCGACGTCGTAGGCCTGTTCGACATTCAGTTCCGCGGAGGCCGCCAGTTCGACATGTACAGCCCGCAGCTTCGCGGCCAGCTTCGTGGTCTGCTGGACGTGCGCGACGGCAACAACGGCACACACATCAGCATGGCCGTAACAGCCGGAGACTTCAACGGCACGGTGCTTACGATACCCGCGCCGCACCGCGATGACCTCAACGACCAAGGCCGCATAACCCTCTTCAATTACGACGACCGCGTCATCGAAATCGACTACACAAACTTGGTGTGGAACCCAGGCACGCCAGGCAATCAGCCCTTCTTTACGCTAACCGTGGACACCTTCCCACCAAACTTCGACCCCGCAAACCTCAACCGCATAGAAATAGGCCGCACCACCAACTTCAAGGGCATACCGCACTACATGAACCAGTTCAACACCCTGGTGCGCACCTTCGCCGATGCTATGAACTACGGCTTAAACCGCAACGGCCAACCCATCCCCGGGGCAGTGCCTGCCGGCAACCGCGATGTGTCCCACGTGCCGGGCAATGTCCTGCACAACATGTTCGTGCTGGGCGACGACAGCAACCCTAACTGGCGTTCGCAAGCCTTCCTGAACTTCGGCGTAAACGAGATTCTGATGCAAAACCCGGACTGGCTCGCCGTATCGTCCAACAACAACACGGGCGAAAGCTTCAATGACGTGATACTGGGCTTCCTTGCCGTGAACAACTACAGCGGCCTGTTTGCTCAAGGCCGTCTGCAAGACTTCCTAATCTCCATCTCCGGCGAACTGGGCGTAGACCTGAGACAGGCTCTGCGCTTCGAAGAAAACTACAACGACATCGTGCAGTCCGTGGACATCCAGCGTATATCCGTAATGGGCGTGGACACCAGCGAAGAGATCGTAAACATGATGCGCTTCCAGCATATCTACCAAGCCGCGGCACAGCTTATCAACGTTATCGACGGAATCTACGACCTGACAATCAACCGTCTGGGCAACTTCTAAAAGGGGGATACTATGCGAGTAACGAACCAAATGATGTCCAACCGCATGATGCTGAATCTCACGCGCAACATGAACCGTATGGACAATCTTGCCAACCAGCTTGCGTCGGGCAAGCGCATAACCTTCCCTTCGGACGACCCGATCCTTGCCGCCCGCGCCCTGAAGTTCCGCACAAGCCTGCGTGAAACACAGCAGTACATGCGCAACGTAGGCCAAGGCCTTTCCTGGATGGGTGCCACCGACGCCGCCTTCATCGGCGTTACCGAAGTTGTCACCAATATGCGCAACAACTTTAACAGCGCGATAAACGCCGACAAACAGCTGCAAGAACGTCAGGCCATCATCAACACCATCAGCCAGATGAAGGCGCAGCTTGGCTCCTTCATGAACACCCCCTATGCCGGGCGTTACGTGTTCTCGGGCTTCCGCACGAACCACCCGCCCATTTTCGAAGTGGATCAGCCGGACCTGGTGTTCGCGGTGGAGCAGCACTTCCGCTTCGCCGATATGGAGACCACCAACGTAATCCAGCGCGACTCGTCAAACCCGCTCAACGCCGTGCAGCTGCGCGAAGGCGTGCGCATAATCAAGCTGGCCTATGCCGGCAACATCCCCGAAATTGAGGTAAGCTTAGCCGGCTGGACCGGTAATCTTGTACCCTTCAACGCCGCCAATGCCCATATCGCCGACCTCACTGCATACGATCCGGATCCTGACGACATACACTTTATCGAGGCCACCGGCGAACTGATCCTCGGCAGCAATGTGGCAAATCTTCTGCAAAGCAACGAGATGAACGTGCGCTTTGTGCGCGAAGGTTTCACCGCGGGCGAACTTAACCCCAAGATCTACTTCAACAGCTTCGACATCAGCGAAAGCACCTCCACCAGCGCGGATGCACTGGATGTATTCGGCTATACAGCACAAGATCTTATCGACTACAACATCGCCCATTTCCATAACGACATCGGCAGCATCACAGACCAGCGGCTGGAGTTCGAGTTCAGCTTCAACACCCGCATACCCATCAATACGCTGGCGCGAAACGTAGTCACCGACAAGCTCCACGCCGACCTGCGCGAACTCATCCGCTTTGTGAACTCCATGGAGGGGATGCTCTCGAACCCGCAGGCTCTCGAGCAAGCCATAAGAAACGCCGAGCCAAACTGGACTGACGAACAGGTCCAGGCCGCGCTGACCCAACAGATCGCCGCCGAAAATTCCCAGATAAACACGGCCATGCAGAACCGCTTCAACAGCATGTTGGCGCGTATCGACACGCACTACCAGCAGATATCACGCCAAGAGGCCGACCACGGAAGCCGTATGCAGCGGCTCGACATGATCCGCCTGCGCCTGGAAGAGGATCAGCTCAACTTCCGCGAGCTTATCTCCGACAACGAGGACGCAGACCTGGCCGAAGTCGCCACGTTTATGGCAATGGCGCGCGCCGCCTATGAAGCGTCACTGCGCGTCGGCGCAAGCGTGCTGCAGCTCACCCTGGCCGACTTTATACGCTAGAGCAGTACGCGTACCCCTCTCATTCGGAAAGGATCATGCAAATGAAACTTACGACGCGCCACTTCGGCGAGATAGATGTTGACGAGAGCAAGATAATCACTTTCGAGGAAGGGCTGCCCGGCTTCGAGCATCTTAGGCAGTTTGTCCTGTTCCACAACGAAAGCGCGGCAGACGACACAGAGGTCACCCTGCATACGTCGGGCGTGTTCCTCTGGTTGCAGTCTCTGGACGACGGCGAGGTCTCGTTCATCCTGCTGAACACCTTCCTCTTTATGCCCGGCTACAGCCCGGAGCTTGAGGAAGGCGCGCTGGATTCTCTGGGCGATTTCGCGGAGGACGACATGATCGTGCGCAATATCGCAGTCGTGCCGGAAAAGCTGGAGAACATGACGGTGAACCTCTGCGCCCCCGTAGTTATCAACGCCGGCACCCAAATGGGCAAGCAGGTCTTGGCCACCAACAAGGACTACAGCGTCCGGCACCGCATCATGCAGGAATCGCGAGACGTAAGCTAGGGCTGTACAGCTCTAAGCCAGAGGAGGAAGCCGCGTGCTGGCACTCACACGAAAGAAGGGCGAATCAATAATGATCGGCGACGACGTCGAAGTCACTGTGATTTCGATACGCGGCGACCATGTTCGGCTCGGCATAAAAGCACCGCGCAACGTTCCCGTACACCGGCAGGAAGTGTTCGACCAGATTGCGGCGTCTAACAAGGAGGCCGTAACCCAGCTCGACATGAGCCGCATCGCCGACATGCTAAAGCTACCTACTTAATACACACAAACTTAATACACACAAAAACGCCGCCTCATCGTGTGATGGAGCGGCATTTTTATGTGCAGTCATTACTACTCCGTGAAGAAGTTACACGCCTTCTCCAGCGCGTCCTCTTCGTCCGCCCCTTCGGCGGTAATAACGATGGAACTCCCTTCGAGTATGCCCAGCGATATCATGCCCATGATGCTCTTGGCGTTAGCTTCCTTGGTGTCGAGCTGAATCTTGATGGTACTCTGGAATTTACCCGCCGTCTGCACAAACATCGCGGCTGTCCTTGCGTCGATGCTGGTGATGACTGTAATCGTCCTCTGCTTCATCCCTGTTCTCCTCTCAACTTTTCAGCAATACAGCTGATCTTCCG
Source organism: Defluviitaleaceae bacterium (assembly GCA_009780445.1). Taxonomy (GTDB): domain Bacteria; phylum Bacillota; class Clostridia; order Lachnospirales; family WRAA01; genus WRAA01. The sequence goes on along the minus strand of WRAA01000001.1, from coordinate 30,559 downwards.
TAGCCTATGGTTCACTGCCGACTTGCTGACGGCCGGCAAGAGTCTTTCACCGATTTCCCGGAGGCTGGCGGACGGGTATTCAAGGCGCAGCCTTGCCGCGTCGGCCAGGTTCTGCGAAAGCCGCCCAAACTCGCCGCTATCGAGAATATAATGTATGTCAGCAACCTGTGAGACAGCCGCGTCGACAGTTTTCGACAGGTTGGCCGTTTCAAAGTTGACCTTGCGGTTGACGTTGTTGCGCACGTCCTTTAGTATGCGCACGTTCTCAAGCTCCATCATAGCCTTGTGCGCGCCCATAATGTTCAGCAAGTGCGCAATAGCCTCGCCGTCCTTCACATACAGCACCTCCGCGGACTTACGCAGGGTGACGCGCACATCCGCGCCCAGGTACTCCGCAGCGGAGCGCAGCAGCTTCAGCGAGCCGCTGTCGTGGCATGTGAACTCCAGATGATAGTGCTTGGCCGGATCACTAAGCGAGCCGCCCGCCAAGAACGCCCCGCGGATATACGCCCGCTTGCAGCATTCGCGCACAAGCAGGGCTTCATCGGCAAGTTCGCTTGCGGCGATACGCATTTCGCGCCCGGTACCCTGCACGGAGCATGTCAGCTGCCGCCGCCCCGCGCGTGGTTCATCCCTGTGCGCAGCCGCCGGCACAACCGACACGGCGGGCTGCCGCCCAAAGGCCGCCGCCGCAAGCTCCGCGAAACGCCGCACAAGCCGTATGTTGTGGCCGGACAGGCTTATGCCGCCGCAATCCGGCCTGCCCGCGCCAAGCATCAGCGCGGCCATCTCGGCCAGGACACAGTGCCGCGGCGTATCCGGAACCTTCGCGCTCATAAGTTCGCTCTTGACTGTTGCGGAGAAGGATCTCATTCAATAATCGGCACCCTGTCTTTTTCGATGTCACGGTGACTTATTATAACAGAATTCCCGTTTTTCTGCAAAGTATTTGCTATCGCTGACGAAATTGCCACGCTTCGGTGCTTGCCGCCCGTGCAGCCTATGGCCACCACAAGCTGGTTCTTGCCCTCTGCAATATAGCGCGGTATCAGAAAATCCAGCATGGAGCCGAACTTTTCCAGGAAGATACGCGTCTCGTCGCGCTCCATCACAAACTTGGCAACCTCCGGGTCGTTGCCCGTCTGCCTGCGCAGGTTCAGGTCGTAGAACGGGTTCGGCAGGAAGCGCACGTCCAGCACAAGGTCTGAATCCGTCGGTATTCCGTACTTGTATCCGAAGGATATTATGTTGATGATGAGCGAATCGAAGCTTTTGTCCTCGAAGAAGATTTCGCGCATCTTGCGGCGCAGATCCCGCGTAAGCACATGAGTCGTGTCGATGATATAGTCCGACCTTGCGCGGATCTCCCGCAGCAGTTCCCGCTCCGCCTCGATGCCCGTGGCCAAACGATCGTGCGGCGCGAGAGGGTGGCTGCGCCGCGTCTCCTTATAACGTTTTATCAACACATCCTCTGAGGCGTCCAGGAACAGGATCTTCACGGGATAACCCGCTTTCTCGATCTCCCGCCGCCCCTCGGCGAAACCTTCAAAAAGGCGTTTGAGGCGGATGTCCACGCCGATAGCCAGCCGCGGCACATACTCCTCCCCGGCGGTGTTGTAGTGCGCCGACACCTCCCGCGTGAGGCCCGCCATTAGCGACGGCGGTATGTTGTCGGCGCAGTAGAAGCCCATGTCCTCCAGGAATTTCAGCGCGGTGCTCTTACCCGCACCGGACATCCCCGTTACTATCACCAAGTTCAAACGCCGCCACCCACCATTCTTACTTCCGGCTCCAGCTCCACGCCAAACAGCTTGAACACCCTCTCCTGCACATGTGCTATAAGCGCGCGTACATCCTGCGCCGTCGCGCCGCCCGTGTTGATTATAAAGCCGGCGTGCTTGACCGATATCTGCGCGCCGCCTACGGCGAAACCACGAAGCCCCGCGTCATCCACCAACTTGCCCGCAAAGCGGCCGGGCGGGCGTTTGAACGCGCTGCCCGCGCTGGGATACTCCAGCGGCTGTTTGTCGCGCCGTTGCGCCGCCAAGTCCTCCATCTTCGCCAGGATGTCCTCCGGGCGGCCCGGCTCAAGCCGCAGGGTTGCCGAAAGCACGATTCCCCCGCCGGTCAACACGCCGCTTGTGCGGTAGCCGAAGCCCAGCCCGTCTGCGCCGCGCGTAACAAGCTCGCCGCGCTCCAGCAGCTGCACGCTTTGCACCACGCCCGACATCTCTTCGCCATACGCGCCCGCGTTCATGAACACCGCCCCGCCAAGGCTGCCCGGGATACCCGCGGAGAACTCAAGCCCCGCAAGCTCCTGCGCAAGCGCGGTGTCCGCAAGCGCGGCCAGGCTTAAACCCGCCTGCGCCGTGATAATCCCGTCCTCACACTCCGCCCGCGCAAAGTCCCTTCCCAGCTTGATAACCACAGCGTTAATGCCGCTGTCGCTCACAAGAAGGTTGGATCCGCCGCCCGTCACAAATATCGGCGCACCAACAAACCCCGCCAGCTCCACCGCCGTCACGATATCCTCGGCGCAGTCCGGCAACAGCATCACCGCCGCGGGGCCGCCTATACAAAATGTGGTGTGGCGGCTCATCGGTTCGCCGACAAGCAGCTTGTGCGGTTCAAAGTTCTGCCGGAACAATGTTGTGTCGAACACGCTATTCTCCCACATCCTAGTGTATGCTGCTGTTGCTGTTGATGTTGTCTATTACGCGCTGCGACAGAACATGGGCGGAGTTGTAGCCCATCTTCTTCTGGCGGTGGTTGATCGCCGCCGATTCGCAGATTATCGCCAGGTTACGGCCGGGGCGTATGGGTATGCGGTTGCACACCACCTGATTGCCCAAGATGTCTATGAACTCGTCGCTGGTGCCCAGTCTGTCGTATTCCTTGTTCTTGTCCCACAGTTCCAGCTGTATCACAAGGTCTATCGTCTGCGTGTCCTTCACGGATTCCACACCGAACATCTGCTTCACGTCGATAATGCCGATGCCCCGCAGTTCGATAAAGTAGCGGATTATGTCCGGGCATGTGCCGACCAATGTCTGGTTCGACACCTTCTTGACCTCCACGGAATCGTCCGCCACCAGCCTGTGGCCGCGGTGTATCAGCTCCAGCGCGGTCTCGCTCTTGCCCACTCCGCTTTCGCCCAGCAAGAGTATGCCTTCGCCGAATACATCCAGCAGCACACCGTGCATGGTGGTGCGCGGGGCAAGCTTCACCCGCAGCCAGCGTATCAGCTCGCCCATCAGCTCACTGGTGGATGTCTCGCAGCTTAACACAGGCACTCCGCGCTCCTCGGCCACTTCCATAAGCTCCGGAAACGGCGTAAGCCCGCGGCTGTGTATTATCGCGGGGAACTTATGCTCGCACAGCTTGCGGAATGTTTCGGCACGCCGGGCGCTGTCCAGCTTGCGCAGATATGTATACTCCACCATGCCGATAATCTGCAGCCTGTCCTGGTTGAAATAATCGTAGAACCCGGCAAGCTGCAATCCCGGCCGGTTCACCTCCGATATCATAACATCCTTCGACGTTATATCTGTGTTCTGCGTAACAACCGTCATCTCAAACTCGTCGATGATCTCTTGCAGCTTTATCAAACTCATACATCACCCGCCCACTCTAATAATATCTATCAGATTACCACAAATACAAGGCTTTCCGCAAGGATTATGTATGCCCTTGCGGAAGCCGCAAAACAGCCTGGTATATGCGCAATTGACAAAAAACGGAAAGCCGTGAGTGTTTATTTTACGAAACTACATATCAACTCCGGGTAATATGCTGTATATTGCATCGTTTTAATCATAGCGTACAACCCATTCGCCCGTGAATTTTGGGGAAGAATTTAGATAGGGCGGGTGTATTCGCGCAGCCAGTCCTGTTCGCTGCTGTCCAGATGCGGGCTTATCAGCTCGAACACCTGCCTGTGATAGTCGTTTAAGAAGGCGCGTTCGCCCTCCGTCAGCTGTTCCGGCAGGATCGCGTCCGTGTCAAACGGCGAGAATGTGATCGTCTCGAAGCGCAGGAACTGCCCGAAGGCCGTCTGCTCCGCCTTGCGCACGACAAGCTCGTTCTCCAGGCGTATGCCGTGGGAACCTTCAACGTACACCCCCGGCTCGTTCGTCAGCACCATACCTTCGGCCAAGGCCGGCGGAACGGGCTTGCCCGCGGGGATCTGCCAGCGTATGTTGCACGGAGCCTCGTGTATCGTGGTGAGGTAACCCACGCCGTGGCCCGTGCCGTGGTTATAGTCCAGCCCGGCCTCCCACAGCGGCTGACGCGCCGCCACGTCTATGGCAAAACCGCCCGCGCCGCTCCTGAACTTCAGACGCGACAAGGCGATAAGCCCGCGCAGAACCGCAGTGTAGTGCGCCTTATGCTCAAGGCAAACTTCGCCCAGAGCGTAAGTGCGCGTAATGTCGGTGGAGCCTTCAAGATAGTTCCCGCCGGAATCAGTCAGCAGCATCTGCTCCGCAAGAATAACCTTGGCCGTTTCCGGCTCCGCGCGGTAGTGGATGATGGCCGCGTGTTCCATGTACGCCACAATCGAGCCGAAGCTGGGGTACATGAAGCCCTCCTGTTCGGCGCGAAGCTCCCTGAGTTTTTCCCCCGCGCTGATCTCGTCCACCCCGGGCAACCCCGCGTGTGTCTTGATCCAGCGCATGAACCGGGTCTGCGCCACGCCGTCCTTGATGTGCGCGGCGCGGATGTTGCGCAGCTCCGTCTCGTTCTTGCAGGCCTTGAACATCACCGTCGGGTTGGCATGCTTCACAAGCTTGCAGGCCGCGCCTGCCGCAAGGGCATAGTTCACGCGGTCCGGGTCGATCAGCAGTGTTTCGCCCTCCGCGATTGCGGCGATGTCCGCGTACACCGCGTCATATGGCGCGATGGTCACGCCGTCCCTGCGCAGGCCGTCCCGTATCTGCGCGCCGAACTTCGCCTCGTCGGCATACAGCACGGCCGATGACGCGTCCAGCACCATGTACGCCGCAAATAGCGGCCTGTTGTCCGGCTCGTCGCCCCGAAGGTTCAGCAGCCACGCTATGTCGTCCAGCGTGGCCAGCACGTGGCGGCTTGCGCCGAAGCCCTCCATCTTTGCGCGCAGCCGCGCCAGCTTGGCCGCCCGCGCCTCCCCGCTGTAAGCCTCTTCCAGCTCGAACACCGGCGCGGACTTCACCCCCGGGCGATCCGTCCAAACTTCGCCCACAAGATCCCGCGCAAACTCGAGAGACGCGCCCTTCTCCGCACAGACCGACGCATAACCCGCGCCCTCTTCGTAGCCCATCGTGCGGCCGTAGAAACCCAGCTTGCCGCCGCTCTTCACCGCGCCGCGCAGATACCAGGTGATGCTCGGCACGCCGTCCTCACCCATCTTCATCATACGCACGCCGCTGCCCGCAAGCTGGTGTTCCGCCTGGATGTAGTACCGCCCGTCCACCCACAAGGCCGCGTCACCCGCCGTAATAACAGCCGCGCCCACGGAACCCGTGAAGCCCGTGATATACTCCCGCGCCTTGAAGCTGTCGCCGACATACTCGCTCTGGTGGCTGTCCGACGACGGCACAACATACGCGTCAACACCGCACTGCGCCATGCGCGCCCTAAGCGCGTCTGTCCTCTCGCTAACTGTCATATGCCCCTCCAACCCGTAATTTGTTCACTCCAATATAATATACCATCCTGCTTAAACGTTGTCCAGCAGCGTTTGTCGCGGGCTTGCTATTTCCATAATGTATGTGCTATAATTGCGCAAGCAGATTGCGGGGCTTGTGTGGCCGGACTTCCGAAAGGAGGAATGGCCTATGACCATGTTTGAAGTGTTGTACTTGCTTCTTACTGTTACGTCAGTAACTTTGATGTACTTGGCATATAAGAACACAAAGAAATAAGCCCCCATCTTCTACAAGTAGGGCTTATTTCTCGTTAATGCTTTTAATTAGATTAGCGTCCGGTCATAACTTGCCGAACAATCTGCTGACGGAGAGGGCGCACCCACGCGCTCTCTTTTAGTATACCCATATTATACACCGGATACAACTGTTTTGCAATACCTTTAAAAGATAATCTTCTGAACTTACAAACTATTCCTCCGGCCAAATTGCCGTGTGTCGCGCGTGTCGAAGTCAAAACCTTGACAAATGCTCAAAATGCTGTATCATAAAGATAATGGAAGAATTACGTAATCGAAGGAGATATCGCATGGATACTACAGGCAAGACGATGGAGAAGATAGTCGCGCTTTGCAAGAGCCGCGGGTTTGTGTATCCCGGATCCCAGATATATGGCGGGCTGGCAAACAGCTGGGATTACGGCCCGCTGGGCGTAGAGCTGAAGAACAACATAAAACGCGCGTGGTGGAAGAAGTTTGTGCAGGAATGCCCGATAAACGTCGGCGTAGACTCCGCCATCCTCATGAACTCGCAGGTGTGGGTGGCCTCCGGCCATGTCGGCGGCTTTTCGGATCCGCTGATGGACTGCAAGGAGTGCAAGGAACGCTTCCGCGCCGACAACATGGTGGAGGACTTCATGAAGGCCCACGGCGAAGAGCCGAACCTGGGCGGCTGGAGCAACGAACGCCTATCGGCCTATATAGCCGAACACGGCATACCCTGCCCAAGCTGCGGCAAGACCAACTTCACGGACATCCGCACCTTCAACCTGATGTTTAAAACCCACGCCGGCGTGACGGAGGACAGCAAGAACGCCGTCTATCTGCGCCCGGAGACGGCGCAGGGCATCTTCGTAAACTTCAAGAACGTACAGCGCACGTCCCGCAAGAAGATCCCCTTCGGCATAGCGCAGATCGGCAAGTCCTTCCGCAACGAGATCACCCCGGGCAACTTCATCTTCCGCACGCGGGAATTCGAGCAGATGGAGCTGGAGTTCTTCTGCGAACCCGGCACCGACATGGAATGGTTCGTACACTGGAAACGCTTCTGCGTAGACTGGCTCCTTAGCCTGGGCATGTCCGAGGACAACCTGCGCCTGTCCAACCACGCGCCGGAACACCTCTCCCACTACTCCACAGCCACCACGGATATCGAGTACCTCTTCCCCTTCGGCTGGGGCGAACTCTGGGGCGTGGCCAACCGCACAGACTACGACCTCACACAACACATGAAGCACTCTAACGAAGAAATGTACGTGATCGAAGCGGCGGAGGAAGGGCGCGAAGCAAGGAAGTACGTGCCGTACTGCATCGAACCTTCGCTGGGCGTGGACCGTGTTCTGCTGGCCTTCCTGTGCGACGCTTATGACGAAGAGGAAGTGGCCGAAGGCGACATCCGAACCGTCATGCGCTTCCACCCCGCCCTTGCGCCCGTCAAGGCCGCCGTGCTTCCCCTTTCCAGAAAGCTGGCCGACGGCGCGAACGAGATCTACCAAGAACTCTCCGCCCTCTTCCCCTGCGACTATGACGAAGCCGGCTCCATCGGCAAACGCTACCGCCGGCAGGACGAAGCCGGCACGCCGTTCTGTATCACCTACGACTTCGACTCCCCGGAGGACGGCGCAGTAACCGTGCGCGAACGCGACAGCATGGAGCAGGAACGTATACCCATCGTTGCTCTCGCCGCCTACCTTGACGAGATGTTGAAGTTCTAATGCCACAATACTTCTACGAGCTGCTACAGTTCTTTAACGCCATAAACCACTCCGGCAACGCCTTTGCGGCGTACATCGCCCTGCTGGGCGTCGCCGCCGTCACCGCCGTGCTGCGCATATCGCTCTACCTTGTATACCAAGGCCAGCGCGGCCTTGTGTGGAAGAATTCGCGAAGCGCGGCCAAGACCCTGCACGAGCTGAAGGACGGCCGCGCCGGCATACTCACAAGCGTGGCGCGGGAGTACATCGGCCTGTGCGAAAGCGGCATAACTACGGCCAACGTCCGCGATATCGCAGACATGCACATAGGCCGCTTGGGCGCGTTCGGCTGGAGCTTCTCCGGCGTGCTGCGCTTTGCGGAAGGCTTCGAGCGTTCGATCGTGCCGGCGGGGCTGCTTCTTGCCCTTGTGTTCGACGAAGCCCGCATAGCCTTCGGGCTTAGCGCGGCCGCGCTGTGGCTGGCGCTTCGCCTGCTTAGCGCAGTGTTTGACGTGCGCCTCGCGCGGGAACAGCTGCACCACGAAGCCGCGTCCTATGTCACGCGCGAAGCCGCCAAGTTCTTCACGCCGGACATCACGGCCAACCTCACCATCCTGCGCGGCACCCTGCAAGAGGCCATCAAGGCACAGTCCGACGCGTTCTCCGCCGCATCCCGTATGTCCGGCGAAACCGTTTCGGCCGCCGTAAGCAAGAGCCTCGGCGATATGTCGCGCAGTATCGAACACACCCTCATCAAGCTGGCCGACGTAGACACCTTGCTGAAAGAACCCATGAGCCGCTGGAACGACCAGATATCACGCGCCGCACAGCTCCAGCACGGGGCGAACCAGTCCAACGAGAGGCTGCTCCACGCCATAACCCAATTTTCCGACGTAGCCGGCACACTGGCCAACATGCTGACAGAGCTTGAACGCCACTCGCCCGACAAGGCCGTGAAGAACTATGAATCCGTGCTGGAGGATCTGACCCGCAAGCTGGGCGAAGGTTTCGGCACAATGCTGGATCACCACGTGTCGCGCTCTCTGAACAACCTAACATCCGGCCTGGAGGACAGCGTAAGCAACATGACACGCACGAACCAAGACCTTGCGCAGACCCTGCGCAACATCGCCGACAGGCTGGACGAGCAGGGGCGCAACGAAGTCCGCGCCATAGCCGCGGTGAAGGAGCAGATCGACATACGTCTGGACGAGTTGCGGGGGCATCGGCATGAACATTAACACACATCATCTTGAGTATCCTCTGCCAAAGCTGGTGCTTGGCGGCGACAGGCTGCACAGCGGCAAGCTGGTTATCGAGACCACCGCCGCCGGCACCTCCGGCGCGATCACCCTCAAGAATACCGGCGGGCAGACACTGGAGGGCACAGCCGTGCCGTCGGGGCCTGTGCTAACGCTGGAAAGCGGGAGCTTCTGCGCCAACAGCTTCCGTCTGGGCTACAGCGTGCCGCCCGGCAAGTACCGCGCCGGCGAAATCATCCACACAGGCATACTGCTGCGCACCAACGGCGGCGAAATGCAGATCCCCGCCGTGGTCAAGATTGTCGCGCGGACTCTGGAGCCGGACGGCGCAAAGCTTACCGGGCTGAAAGACTTCGCGGCATATGCCCGCAAACAGCCCGCGCAGGCCGCGGCCGTATTCGTGTCGGAGGAGTTTGCCAACTGGCTGGAGGAACACGGCACGGCCTACCCCGACATTTACAGGAGCCTGCGCAAGGCGCCGTCGCCGCGCCTGTCCCTGGAGGCCTTCCTTGTGCTGCACAAGCTCAAGAACCCCGTGACACTGAGCGTGCGCGGCGAAACCTCCCGCGAACATGAGGTTATCCTCCACGCGCGCGACCCTCTGCAAGGTTCCGTCACACTGCACCGCGGCCTGTGGGGCAGTTTCGAGGACGCGGTGCGCGTGAAGTATGCCTCGGCCTGGCTTGTCCCGCAGAAGGATCTCATCACCGAACACGACTTCGACGGCGGAGACACCGCCACACTGACCTACACCATCAACCCGGCCAAGATCCGCACAAGCCGCGTCAGCGACGTTTTAACCATCGGCAGCATCGAGATCGGCGTAAAGGTGAAGGCCGGCGCGGACTTCTCCTGCCACGTCAACAACGCCTACTTCAAGACGGGCAGCCGCGGCGTGCTGGTCGTGCGCAATTTAAGCGGCCGCCCCGCAAGGCTGGAACTTAGCGTTTCCGACAGCTTTATCAGGCCGGACAACAAGGACAGCCGCGACATCCCGCCCGGTGAAACGCAGATCGGCTTTACGGCCAAGCTCTCGCCGTTACAGATAGCGCAAATGCTCATCAAGAAACAGCCCACCATCACGGGGGAGCTGTACGTACACATTTCGCAGGACGACCGAACCTTCACACGCACACAGAGCGTCACGATAGGAGATTTGGAGTGAGCCACGAAGCACGCCTACACGCAAAACTGAACAAATGCCGCGCCGTACTGAGCCGCCCGGAAAGCTCCGTCACCGACATCACGGCGGCCGTGGGCTTGTTGTGGCAATGCTTCTTTGTGACCGGCAGGCGGGAGCTTCTGCACGAAGCCAACCACGCCGCGGTGACGTCCTTCGCGCGCAAACCCGGCAGCATCGAGCTTCTTCTCGCGCTCATCTTCGTAAACATAGAGCTTGGCAACAACGAAACCGCCGGCGACCATCTGCGCCAGCTCCGAACATACCGCAACTTCTACAAGAACAACGACCACGCCGCCTATGCCCTCCTGTGGTACTTCCAGGCCGAACTCGCCCGCCGCGCCGGAAACGACGCGGACTTCGCCAAGGCCGTTAGCACTCTGGAGGACTTTGTGACGGAACGCCTGTCCCGCGGGGATCTTGAGCGCGGCGGATTTGTTATGTGCGTGCTGGGCGCGGCTCTTGCCGCGGCGGGGCGGCACGCCGACAGCTTCCGGGCTCTGCGTAACTCCCGCGAGCGCGGCTACACAGGCGCGTACCTCTACGCCCACACATACAAGCTGCTGGGCAGCAAGCCGGCCATCGAAGGCAGCCACACCTTCTTGGTAGACACATTCCTCTGGTGCGTAACCCGCGGGCTGGACATCGGCCCCATGCTCGACTTCTACGCGCCCAACCTGGGCTTCGCCGGCAGAGTGTCCTACACGTGTTACGACGCTCTGCTGTCCGTGTGTGACGGCGAATGGCTGCTTGCCAAGCTTGTCACCCGCTTGCTGGAAACCGGCGACTACAGCCGCAACGCCTGCAAGTACTACCGTTTGGCCGAGAACAGGCAGCTGGATCTGCCCGGCCTTGCAAACGCCGTGGTGCGCTCCGCCTACCGCAACCGGCTGGACGAAATATCGCGCCATTCGCTGAAACAGTTTCTGGACGCCAACACCCTCTCGCTGGACGACCCGGAGGACGCACGGCTGGCCGCCTACGTATACCACAAGCTGCTGACCACCAAGAAGCTGGCGGATCTCGCCCCCGCGTACCACGACGGCATACTGGAGTTCGCTTGTTATGCCTGCGACAACAAGCTGCACGACAGCAGTTCCGCCCGTTACGTCAACAGCAGCTACAAACGTTTCGCGGAATATTGCATCGAGTTTGAACAGCGCAACAACATCAGCCTGACCGACTGCGTTCTAAGCGGCAACAAGGCTTTGGCAAGCCTTGCGTACTACTACGGCGCGATATCGGCCAAGCTCTGGCCGAGCCTCTTCGCCTACGACCTGGAGTTCGCCGACCCCGGCGTGGCTCTGGTGTGGGTCAACGAGCGCGAAAAGTCTGTCCAGCAGCCCTATGACGTGGCGGACGGACGCGCCCGCGTCTACGCCGCCGACGCCGACTTCACCTTTGTGTGCTTCACGGCGGACATGCGCCGCATCTGCGAATGTGACGTGCGCGTGGCCAAGCTTACGCCGCGCCCAAACTTCGACATGCTAAAGGCCTGCTACAACAGGGAGGCACACAGCGACAACCTGCTGATCGCCCTTTCGCGCTACTTCATATCTCTGGAGGACGCGCTGGACAAGTCTGTGCGCAAGGCCGCCAAACACGCGGACAGGCTGGCCTTCGGCGTGGAGATACTGGGCAAGAGCCTGGCACTTACCACGGTTTCCGAATCCTTTACCACCCGCGCCACGGCGGCTCTGGGCGGCATCTGCGCCGCACTGGACAATCATTCCGCCGCACTGGACAACTTCGCCAAGATCGACGGCAAGTACATCAGCGACAAGCACGTCGAGAAGATGCTGGAGGTCTACATGGAAGCGGCGCGGCTCGAACCCGCCGCACGCCTCATTTCGACAAAGCCCCACTGCATCAAGGAACGCACCATCTTCAAGGCTCTGGTGCGCATCCTCACCGTGGCCAACGTAGCACCCCAAAGCCCCGACAAACAGGCCCTGGTGCCGATCATCACCAACGTGGCCTATGAAATGATTCTAAAGTCATGGTTCGACAAAGCTTTTCTGGAAGTTGTGATACAATACTACCGCGGAACGCAGGAGGAATGGCACGCGCTCTCCGCCGCCCTGCACCAGCTTGGCGCGGACGACATCCGCGTGGACGAAAAGATCATCTCCGACAGCCTGTTCACCCACACGTTCAGCGCGGGCGCACAGCGCGTATTCACGCGGCTCTATGCCAACGACCCCCGCCACGCCCTTGTCGCGCCCTTCCTGGAGTTCGGCACCTATGAATGTATGGTGCGCGGCACAGTTCCCGACCACGCCGTCATCGACATCATGGAGCGGCAGTTTATCAAGTACGGCGACATCCGTTTAGGATGCGGCCTTGTGTACGCCTATCTCGAGGGCGGCGTGTCCACATCGTCGTCCGACTATATCCTGCGCCGCGCCTTCGCGTCCATGCAGTCACGCGGGGTGCTTCTGCCGCCGTTTCGCCTTGTTAAAGACAAAAGTGTGTTCGGTTCGTATCTTGTAAAGAACACACCCTTCACATACAGGACACAACCGGGCAAGGACGTGTACCTTGCGTACAGATATTCGCAGGACGCCGACTTCGCCCGCACACCCATGAACTACCTGTTCTTCGGAATCTACACATGCCACATCGTGCAGTTCTCGGGCGAAAATATCGAATACTATTTCTCCGAAATATCGAAGTCCGGCTCGGTGGACACCAAGCCCGCCACCATGGCCTGCACGGAGAATACCCTACGGGAACACTCCCCGGACCCCTACTTCATGCTGAACAACGCCCTGATCTACGAGCAGATGTTCCGCTACGACAAGGTGGAGGAACTGGTGGCGGACTACCTGCGCGACTATTGCATGATAAAGAGCCAGCTGTTATAAATCTTACGAAGGAGGAACACAATGGGAACACTTGGACTTGACATGGAACGCGGCCTGTTCCTGGGCATCGACTTCGGCACCACTAACTCGGTGGTGTCGCTGTACAACTTCGCGGAGGGCGAAGCCGTCACGATCCCTATCGACGGAGGCAACATCTTCCCCACCGCCATACAGTTCGAGAGCGACCCGGACGACGACACAAAGCTGTCGCGCGTGTTCGGCGTGCAAGCCAAGGAGGCCGCCGTCATCTACCCCCTCTCCACCGTGCTGTCGGTGAAGCGCAGGCTGGCCAACGAAGAGAGCATCCGTGTGACGGTGGACGAGCGCGAGTACACCTTCAGCCCGGAGGAAGTGGCCGGCGAGATCATCGCATACCTCAAGGCCAAGGCCGACGAATATGTGCAGGAAGAGCTGAACATCGCGGGCGAGTTCTCCGGCTGTGTTATCACCGTGCCGGCCAACTCCACCGACAAGCAGAAAAAGATGACCAAGCTGGCCGCCATGAAGGCCGGCTTCGAGGAGAACAGCGTGTTCCTGCGGCTGGAGCCGGCCGCCGCCGCAATCAGCTATGCCGTGAACGAATCCGCCGACAAAAAGGTGCTGGTCTACGACTTCGGCGGCGGAACCTTCGACGCGTGTATACTGGAGATCAAATCAGGAGAAGCCGGCGAGCCGACAATATCCATCCTCAGCACCTACGGCGACAACCGGCTGGGCGGCAACGATATCGACAAGATCATCATGGACATGATCTACGAAGAGTTTAAGAAGCTGGCCGGCGACGAAATCGACCTCTTTGACGAACACGCCGACGACGGCGTATCAAAACGTCAGAAGAAGGTGGCCATCGTGCGCCTGATGCAGGCCGCAACACAAGCCAAGGAACGCCTGTCGCAGGCCAAGACCACCAAGGTCGTGCTTGCGCCCTTCATACAAGAACCGCGCATCATCAACATCAACATGGAGATCTCCCGCGAGGACTTCGTGGCGCACAGGCGCGTAAACCCGCTGGGCGACCCACAGGAGTACTACGAAAAATTCCGCGACAAAAATCTCGAGGACCTCCTGCAAGTCACGATGGAATGCGTGGACAGATGTTTGGAAGCCGCGGAGCTTGCCCCCGCGGATATCGACGAAGTGTTCCTTGTCGGCGGAAGCTCCTCCCTCCTGCAAGTGGGCGAGAAGATCACCGAGAAGTTCGGCAAGGAGCCGTTTCGTTCGCGCATAAGCCCCGCGCTGTCAATATCCCAGGGCGCGGCACACTACTGCAACATGATCATGATGCCCACCGTAAAGGGGCCTGTTATGCAGGAACGCACGGTACACCCGCTGGGGCTTGAGATCGCCGGGCGCAGGTTTATGGAGATTGTGGGCGGCGGCGTGGACATCCCCGCGGGCGGGCTTGTTGTCGAGGCGGCGGAACTGCTGACCACCAACTTCGACAACGTAAGCAGCATGGCCATCGTGGTGTACGAAAACACCCTGCCGCAATCCGGCAAGGCCAAGGGCGACACAACCCCGCTCGTACACATGGAGGGCATGAAACGCCTGGCCGGCACCAGCCTGCGCGGCATACCCCAACGCCCGAAAGGCCTGGAGAAGGTGAAAGTAATCTTCAGCGTGGGGCAGGACAACATGCTGCACGTTACGGCAAAATCCACCGGAGACGGCGGCGCGGTAACAGAACTTGCAGTAGACGAACTGTATAGCTAAGGTGAGATATGTCTAAGCGTCAACGAAAACCCAGGCCGTCCGGTACTAACGTACAGCCGCTGCGTGTGGCCCTGGCCGATCTGGAACGCTTTGGCGGCGCGGTGTCCGACAAGTTTGCCGCGCGGCTTATATCCGGCTTCGGCAAGAGTGTGTCGCACAAGATTGTGCTGTCCGGCTCCCTGGCCAAGTTAAACGGCATTGACGAACGCGCCTATGAGGTCTACTCACGCCTGATAGAACGCTATGCCGTGATACTGGGTCTTGTCCGCCCGGACACCCCCTGCACGGACGACAGGGCGCAGGGCATCTTCGACGGAATCGCCGCCGTAATATCATCGCGTTTTAAGTTCGCCGAGGAAAACGGCGGCTTCGCCGGCAGCAACCCCGTCACCGCCGAAAAAAACAGGCTGGTGGCCTGCGTGCTGCAAGGCTTCTACAGGGAATACAAGCTCGTGCCCAAGGACGCGCTGAACGCCCGCGCACACATACAGAGCGCGTTATACGCCGCCAACGCCGGGGACATCGAACCGGGAGCGCGCGCCGCGTTTGCGCAACTCGTACAACATGCCCGGGCACTGAGCCGGCCGACATACACCGTCTACTGCGGCAAGTGCCGCGAGCTTGTGGCCGCGCTGAACGACCTAAACCTGCGCAAGTCCGCAAGCTACTACTTCCGCATGATCGAGACCGAGCGCGAC
This sequence comes from Defluviitaleaceae bacterium, assembly GCA_009780445.1. Classification (GTDB taxonomy): domain Bacteria; phylum Bacillota; class Clostridia; order Lachnospirales; family WRAA01; genus WRAA01. Next base: position 15,246 of record WRAA01000001.1, on the reverse strand, counting down.
ATCCTCGAGCCTATCGTCAAGATACAGCTGGGCGCGCTGACCAGCGAAGCGGAGGAACAGCCCGCGCTCTGCGCCATACGCGAGTGCTACCAAGTTTTCACGCAGGAGGCCGACAAGGTGCTGGAGGCCTTTCGCTCCGCCCTGAATCAGGACGACTGCCCCGGCCGCCCGCCCTTTGAAAGTTATGACAGCTACCACGCGGACATCTTCGCGAAGCTGGCAGAGCCGGACCTCTTCCCCGCGGCCGCGCTGGAGCAGATCAAGGCAGAACTGCCGGCGCTGCACAGCGCGTACAGGCAGAGCCTGTCCGCTGTCCTTCTCGAGATTATCGACACCAAGGTATCCAAGGCGCGGCTGGATCACACTCTATACGAGCTTCGCAAGAGCGTCACGCAATCCACCATCATGGCCGGCGAGATCGCCGAGGTGTTCCGCAAAACCCACGAATACGCCGCCAACCGCAAGGACGAGCTGGACGGCCAGCCCGGCGCCGAGATAATAGCCGGCATCAACGAGACCACCGCCATCAAGATCATGAACATACAGGACAGCAAGGGCGAGTTCTACGAAGAGGCCATGCGCAAGCTTGTGAACTACATGGCAGACGGGCGCGAGCTTCTAAGCTCCGTGTTTGATGCTCTGCGCGCGGAGGTCGAGGCGGCTCTGCTGCCCGTCCTGCCAAGCGTCAAGCCCGAGAACATCCTGCAAACCGTCGAGGCCGCCTTCGAGCAAGCCTATGAACAGAGCTTCACCCAGCGCGTGGGCAAAACTTCGGCCGTGTGGCAAAGCGAGATCCACAAGCACATTCTGACCTTCAAGCGCGAGGTGCTGCTCTACGAAATGGGAACCTTCGACGAGATAATGAACTTCTCCGTAAGCAAGCTCACCACAGAACCCGCGAACACCCCTTCGCAGGAATATGCCGCCGCACTGCACAACGCCCACGCCGAATTGCTGGAGATCCTGGGCCGCAACGGCATATCACGCATACAGCCACAGCCCCACGACAGCTTCGACGGCAAGGAACACGACGTTCTCATGGCCGAGCGCACCGAAGGTTTCGCCAAGGGCGAAATTGTCAAGACTTTCAGCAGCGGCTACCGCGAAGGCGACACGGTCTTGGTTCGCGCCAGCGTTATCGCCGCCAAGTAATCTGAGTTCGACGAAGTCGAACCGGCCGCGTGAGCGGCTGAAAATGCGAAGCATTTTTCAGGTTATCCGCAGAATTTGCGGTGATCTTTCCGCAAATTGTGCGGATGCAGTCAAAGTTCGATGAATGGTTTTTGTTCATCGAACTCACCTTAAGTAAGAGGCATGTTATGTATTGGAAAAAGTTCCACAACCTAGTAAGCGCGGGCGCGTCTCTTGAAGAGGCGCAGTTTGTGCTGGGCATAGATATCGGCAACGATTCTTCGAGTTTGTCGTTGTTTAACGCAGGCTCCGGCCAGGCGGAGGTCGTGGACATCTCCGGCGGATACGGCAAGCCCTCCGTGCCGACGGCGATGCAGTATATCGCGGAGACACGCGAGTGGGTCTACGGCGAATATGCCGTACTTGGCGACAACGCGTTGGGCAACGTGCTTGTGACCGGGCTTGTGGAGCGGCTCGGCAAGCATGAATATGTGGATGTGGACGGGCGTTCCGTGTCTGTTGTGACGCTTCTGGGAATGTTCATCAAGGAGCTTGTGTCGCACATCTACAGCATCAACCCGCGCGCCGAGATCGTGGGCGTGGCCGCGGCCATCCCCGGCTATCTCAGCGACGACGCAAGGTCCGAGTTCCTGCTGGCCTTCAACAAGGCGGGGCTGGAGAAGGAGCTGATCGGCCTTGTGACCGACCGCGAGTGCGTGCTGCACGGATACTTCCACGGCAGCAGCCTTGCCGCGGGCAGGGGGCGCAAAACGTCCGCGCCTCTTGCCGGGCGTGTGCTGCTGCTGGATCTTGGTTCGCGCGAGCTTCGCGGCACGGTGTTCGACATCACCTCAATGGCGCAGGACAGCGTACATCTGCGCTCCACGTCCTCCCTGTTCGAGGGTAATGTCAGCACCAATGTGGTCAACAGCCTTGTGTCGGATCTGTTCGGCCTGTTCTACCGCGACAACTTCGCGCCGGAGGCCGACAAGATAACACCCGCCGTACAGGCGCATCTGGACGCGTTCACATTCCAGCACCGCGACATCCTGTTCCAAAAGAGCATCAAGGCCAAGCCGGCGCGGCTCTACTTCAACTTCGCCTACCCCGCGTTTTCGCGCAGCGTCAGCGAAGGCGAGGTCGCCTCACTCATCGGCGATATCGAGCTTCGCATGAAGGACTTTATCGCGAAGCTTCTCAAGAACAACACCCACGACGGCGGCAGCCTGCAAGCGTCGGACATCGGCACGGTGCTGGCCTACGGCGGCGGCTTCGAGATGATGTGGGCGCGGGATGTTCTGCGCGGCATCTTCCCGGAGGGCAGCCTGCACTTTCGCAAGAACTCAAAGTCCTGCGTGTCGGAAGGCGCGGCTGTTTCCGCCGCACGCTCCCTCTGCCTCCTGCCCAAGCTGGAGCTTACGATCACCGACCTGAACCGCGTGAACGTGGACATCGGCATCATGATCACCTCCGGCCGGCGCGAACGCTTCGTGCCTATCGTGGAGCAAAGCTCCTTCTGGTGGCAGAAACGCCCGCCCGTCCACTTCATACTGGGCGACGCTATCGCCGCCGAACCTCCCGGCATAAGGTTCTTCCGGCGGGACCAACGCGGCGACATCACCTTCGCGGAAGAAGTCACCCTGCGCGGCCTGCCCGAACGCCCACGCGGCGCGACACGCCTGTGCGTCGACATATCCTTCAAAAACTTCAACTGCGTAACATGCCGCGTAAGAGACTTGGGCTTCGGCGAAATGTTCCCCAAGACGGACATCGCCGCCGACAAGAGCTTCTTCATATAAGAGCCTGTTCAACATCCAAGGAGGTGCATAACGTTTGAACTGGGAAAGCTACAAGGCACAGATACAGGCCGGCGGTCTTGACGAAAACTGGTATGTGATCGGCGTGGATCTTGGCACCACCAATTCGGTGATAAGCTACTGGGACGGCAATACCGGCCGCCCCGAACCTATCGACATCAGCAACGGCTTCGGCAAGATCCCCCTGCCGTCTGTGGTGCAGTACCGCAAGGACGACGAGGATCGCCCTCCCGAATGGGTCGTGGGCGAAGAGGCCTACCGCTCCATGAAGATCTACCCCGAGACCACCATCCGCTCCGTAAAGCGCAAAATGGGCACCAACGAGAAGATAAGCCTGGGCGGCAAGGACTATCTGCCGGAGGAAATCTCCGCCAAGATCCTGCGCGAACTGGCGGATCACTGCCATTCCCTCAACCCTAAGGCCGAGATCGCCGGGCTATGCCTCTCCGTGCCATACGACTTTGACGACAGCGCGAAAAAGGCCACCATGCGCGCCGCCGCCCTGGCCGGGCTGGAAGATAAGCTGATCTGCCTTATCGAAGAGCCAAAGGCCGCGGCTCTGGCCTACAACTTCCGCCACGTGCTGGCCATCGGCGAGAAGATACTGGTGTTCGACTTCGGCGGGGGCACGCTTGACATCACCCTCTTCCACGTGGCCGAAAAGGACGAGACACGCATCAAGCTCCGGGTGATCTCCGAAGGCGGCGAGGCCTATCACGGCGGCGATAATGTGGACGAAGCCATCCTCGAGCGGTGTTACGAGCTGATACGCGAAAAAACAGGCTCTGCCGAACTCGCACCCGAAAACCAGGCCGAGCTGAACGCCCGCGCGCGGGAAGTAAAGGAGAGGCTCTCCGGCGTGAAGAACTTCCGCATACCCTTCACGTTCTGCATCCCGCCGTTTGTGGAGCAGATGACCCGCGACCAATTCGAAGAGCTGAACAAGAACTTCATCGACAAGACACGCAAGCTTGTGCAGAAGGCTCTGCGCGAATGCTACATAGGCCCGGTAAGCGCGGACCGCGTAGACCGCGTACTGCTGGAGGGCGGTTCGTCGCAGATGCCGTGGGTCAAGGAAATGCTGACTGACATCTTCGGCAGCGAGGACAAGATCTACACCTCCGAGAAACCCGCGCTGGACATCTCCATCGGCGCGACCTACTACGCCGCCATGAAGTTGGGTCTGCTGGGCAGCCCTGACATTGAATCGGAGCGGCCGCAGGTGGAGTTTGAAGTCACCGCGCCGCACGATATCGGGCTGGAAGTGGTTAGCGGCGGCAAAAAAACCTTCTTCAACATGGTGCGCCGCGGCACGTCCTACGCCCTGGCCAAGAAGAGCCACACATTCACCCTGCAAGGCGACACGCCCGAGGACATGACAACCTTCGGCCTGAAGATTCTCGAACGCATCAACAGGGAGGACCCTATCGAGGACTGCAAGCTGATCGGCGAAGTGTCCATCTCCGGCCTGCCGGTCCGCCCAAGCGGCAAGACCAAGCTGAAAATCACCTTGATGGCGCAGGAAGAGGGCGGCCTGATAAAGGGTTCTGTGGAGGATCTTGGCTTTAGCGGCGAGTATGAGCCAAGCGGCTTCAAAGAGGACTTCGACCCGAGCCGCTTCGCCAAGGTTGAGTTATAACACAAGGAGGCAACCCCATGGGCTACTTAGGAATAGACCTTGGAACCACAAATTCCGTGGCGGTAATATACAACGACAAAAACGACGAGACCGACATCGTAAAGCTGGACGGCAGCTACGAGATCCTGCCGTCGGTTGTCAGCTATCTCGACGAAGGCATAATTGTGGGCGAAGAGGCCAAGTCCGGCGCGATAATCTACCCGGACAAGACCATCCTGTCCGTGAAGCGTATGATGGGCAGCGGCGAGAAGCTGAACTTCGGCGACCACGAAAAACTGCCGGAGGACGTAAGCGCGCAGATCCTGCGCAGGCTCAAGACAGCGGCGGAGGAGCAGTCCGGCGAAACCTTTAACGAAGTTGTAATCACCCACCCGGCCTACTTCAACGACCGGCAGATATTCGCCACAAAACAGGCGGGGCTGCTGGCCGGCTTCAAGGATGTGTACCTGCTGAGCGAACCTCTGGCCGCGGCCATTGAATACGGCTTCAAACAGGGTTACGCGCAGACCCTGCTTGTCTACGACATGGGCGGCGGCACCTTCGACGCCTGTGTGCTGGATGTCTCGCAGGATGAGCTGGGGCAGGAAGTTTTCCAGGAGCTTTCAGACGTGGGCGACATGAACCTTGGCGGCGACGACTTCGACCTGGAGCTGATCCGCTTCATGAAGGCGAAGTTCACCGAGGCCACGGGCATCGACGTGGACACTCTGGAGGAGGCCGAGCGCAAGCGCGTGATCCAGAAGCTGAAGCAGGAGGCCGAATCCGCCAAGAAGAAGCTTTCCGGCGCGAACAAGGCTCCCATACGCATACACCCCCTGCTTGTGCAGGACGGCGTGCCCAAGAACCTGCAAACCGAGATCACCCGCGAAGAGTTCGAGGCTCTGATACGCAAGTATGTAGACCGCAGCCGCGACATTATCGAAGAAGCCCTCAAGCGTTCGGGCAAGGCGGCCGACGAGATATCCAAGGTGATCCTGGTGGGCGGCTCCACGCTGATACCCATGGTGCGCCGCATGGTGGCGGGCTTTGTGAAGGAGCCGTACCGCGCGACAGACCCGGCGAAGTCCGTGGCCATGGGCGCGGCCATCTACAACTACCTGATACACCTGCCGGGGCGCGGCGTGAAGGTCGGCCAGGTTACGCGCCAGATAGTCGGCACCGAGGCCGTGGTGGACGTGGCCACAATGCGCCGCGAGCTTATCCCCATCATCCCCATGGGAAGCGCGATACCCTGCAGCGTGTCGGACAGCAACTTCGCCACAATGTCCGGCGCGTCCGCCGTGAATGTTGACGTATTCCAGTGGGCGCAGGGGCACGAGGCCGACAAACGCTATATCGGCACGGTGGGCTTCTCCGGCCTGTCCGGCGCGACCCGGCTCGAACTCACCTACGCCATCGACGAAAACAACATCTTCGAAGTGTTCATCAAGGACGTGGAGAGCGGCCGCACCCAGCGCGCAGAGTTCGACAGAAGCAAGGCATCTGCGCCGCCCACGCGCGAAGCCCGCGCAGCCCTCACTTCCGACAAGGTGAACGTCGTGTTCCTCATCGACACCACGGGTTCGATGGACACATACATCACAGGCGTGAAGGATCGCGCAATCGAGTTCAGCAACATCATCAGCAGTAAGGGCGCGTCGTTCCGCCTGGGGCTGATCGGCTTCGGCGATCTGTACGAGAAGGAGAAACCTTCGGTATACAACTTCACCAACGACATCGCCAAGTTCCAGAAACAGGTGAAGAACATCCCCCGGACATACGGCGGCGACATCCCCGAGTCCTCACTGGATGCGCTGGAGACGGGCATCGAGCTTCTAAACTCCTCCGTGATCGAACCCGGCTCCAAGAACATATTCATCCTTATCACCGACGCACCGCCCCACGTTCCCACAAAGTCCGGCAAGAGCGTGTCCAACATATGCACCATGCTGAACTCAAACGGCGTGGTAACATTCATCGTTGCGCGCAAGGATCGCGAGAGCATCGAGGCCTATGACCCCGTGACCAAGCCCAACGGCAAGTACTACGACCTGAACGACAAGTTCTTCGACATTCTCGACAACATAGCAATGAGCATCACCGAGCTTATACGCCTATAACGGAGGTTCCACGTGCAGCTCTACCCCGCCCTTTCAAGCGAAGAAACCAAGGTGCCCTACAAGTTCAAAATGACCGACATCAACGTCTACTCGCTTGAAGAGGCGGCTTTTCATGTGTTCAAGTACTGGCGCGAATCGGGGGAGGAATTTTTAAGCCGCGAGTTTATCGACTGGACGCGCGACACCCTGCGCCTGCCCTACTACGCGACGCAGCTTACACAGCTTCACGACAAGAACACGCTCAGCGCGCGGCTCATCGGCTTCCTGTCCCTGTTCGAGTTCTACGACGAAGTCCAGCTTTCGTCGCTCCGCGCGTCCCTCACGCAGTGGGAAGCCCGGCTGATGTGGGAGAGGCTGAAGGAAAACGCCGACTATCTCTACCGCCAAGGCAGCCCGGCCAAGGCCGCCGGTCTCTACAAACGCGCCCTGGCCTATAGTGAGGACTACCGGCTGCTGAACAACTACGCAATGTCCCTCATGCGGCTCTACCGCTTTGAAGAGGCCGCGGAGATGCTGGAACGCGCGGTGTCTCTCGAACCTTCGGACATCCGTCTGCGGCTGGGTCTGGCCGAAAGCCACATCCGCGCCCGCAATCTGGAGCAGGGCCTTCGCGCCGTGATCGCCGCGGCTGAGCTGGAGCCGAACAACCCCGACATCAACTACATGCACGGCCTGCTAAACCTTGAAACCGGCGACACGCGCCACTCGATAGACTACTTCAAGAAAGCCCTGGCCACCCGGTACGACCCGCACTACGTCTACAGCCTGGCACAGGTCTATATACGCCTGCGCAGCTACGACAAGGCCGCCGAAGCCCTTAACTCTGTAGTAGTCAAGGATCGCACCTTCCACATCATACGCGCGGACATCCACCGCCTCACGCACAACATCCCCGCGGCTATCAAGTCTATCGAGCAAGCCATCCTGCACAACCGCGCAGACGCAGAGCTGTGGACACGCCTGGCCGCCTATCACAGGCAGGACTACGACCTCACCAAGGCCGAGAACGCCATCAAGAAAGCCCTGGCCATCGACCCGGAGAACGAACGCAGCCTCTTCGAATCCGCCAAGATCAAGAAAGCCCTCGGCAAGACCAGGGACTACCAAACCACCCTCGGCGGCATCCTAAACGGCTTCAAGGCCGATTTCCGCGAAGGCTTCTAGGGCGTGTTTGAAAACCCCATTCCGGCGTATTTTCGGTACTTTTTCCGCCATACGTCGTCAGTGTCAAACTTGCGAACCACAAGGGTTCGCGGCGTTTGCCACTTCCTAGTCTAGCGAAAAAATCACTTGAAAATCCGCCGGAAGCGGGTTTTCAAACACGCCCTAAATACTTCTTTCAATTTGCATGAAGATATTGTATAATTAGGTTAATTTGAAATTACGGGGGATAGTCTCATTTTGATAGGCAATATGATTGTAATACTTTTGCTGATGGTTCTGTATACCTTTGTGTGCCTTATGGAAGCGGCGGTGATGCATCTTAACCGCAGCAAGGTCAGGGCTGACGCCGAAAGCGGCCACGCCGGGGCGCAGCTTCTGCTCAAGCACACAGACCCGCCCGACGTCTTTATGGCGGCCATGCAGACGGCTCTGTCCGCCGTGGGGCTTGGCGTTATTGGCTCTGTGCTGTACCTGGCCGGCGGCATCGCGGAGGACGTCAACTTTTTTGCGGCCGCCGGGGCGGCTCTTGTTCTGTTGCTGATACCCGCCGCCATATTCGCGAAGCGTTTCGCCCAGCTGTACGCCACCAAGACCGCCTACGACCTTATCAAGCCCATGAGCCTGCTGGCGTGGCTGATATACCCGGCGGCGGCGGTGTTCTCCGTGCTGGTCAACGCGATCCTGCGGCTTGCCGTGCGCATACGGCGCAAGGAGGACGGCGAGGACTATGTGGAGGAAGAGATCCGCACTCTGGCCGACGAAGCCTCCGAAGCCGGCGCGATAGACATAGCGGAGCGCACAATGATCCACAACGTGTTCGACTTCAGCACCAAGACCGCCGAGGATCTCTCCGTACACCGCACCCACATCAGCGCGATAGAGATAGATTCATCCATCGAGGAGATCGCCCCGTTTATTACCGAGGAAAAGTTCACACGCATACCCGTGTACGAGGACAATCTCGACAACATCCTTGGCCTGCTGCACACGAAGGACATCCTGGGGCATGTGCTGCACAACCGCACGCTGGACGGCTTCAGCATACGGAATATGCTGCGCGAGGCCTACTTCGTGCCGTCCTCCAAGAAGCTGGACGACCTCTTCATGGAGATGAAGGGCAAGCAGGTTCACATGGCCATAGTTGTTGACGAATACGGCGGAACCGTGGGGCTTGTGACGATGGAGGATCTCGTGGAGGAAATAATGGGCTCCATCCTGGACGAACACGACGAACAGGAGGCGCCCGCGATATCGCGCCAGGACGACGGAACCTTCGCCATAGACGGCACGGCAATGCTGAAGGATGTGTCGGAGTTCCTGGACGAAATGGAGCTTGGCGTGGAGTTTCCCGAGGACGACTACGACACTCTGGGCGGCTTCCTCATCGGCCAGCTGGGCCGCTTCCCCGAAGAGGACGAAACGCCGGAGATCGAGTACGGCGGCCTGCACTTCCGCATAACGCAAATACAGGAAAAGCTGATATCCCGCGTGGTCGTCACGCAGCAAGTTACAGAGGATTAGGAATGATAACATGAACAAGTATCTCGCGCTGGCCTATGTCGCGCTGTTGGTTATAATGGATCAGGCCACGAAGCTGGCGGCCGTGAACTATCTGCGGCCTGTGGGCAGCCTTGCCCTTGTGCCGGGCGTGTTCCACCTCACCTATGCCACTAACGACGGCGCGGCCTTCGGGCTGTTCAGCGGAGGAAGGTGGTTCTTTGTGGCCGTCACTGTCGCGGTGGTGGCCGCCCTGGCCTACTACTTCGTAAAACTGCCGCACACGCGTGAATATTCGTGGGTGCGGCTTACGCTTGTGCTGATCTGCGGCGGCGCGCTGGGCAACTTTATCGACAGGCTGATGAAAGGTTATGTGGTGGACTTCCTGCACGTCACCTTCATCAACTTCCCGGTGTTCAACCTTGCTGATGTCTTCCTGGTCGTGGGTACGGCCGTGCTTTCGGCTCTGCTGATCTTCGTGATCAAGGACGAACCGGTCTCGAAGGAACCGGCGGAATCGAAACCGGCGGAATCTAAACCGGCCGCGCCGGCGGTTTCCGAACATGAATAGCCAATTTACGGCGGAGGCGGACGACCCGTTTGCGGGCAAGAGGCTGGACTCCGCGGCCGCGGCGCAGTTTGGCCTTTCGCGCACCCGCGTCCAGAGCCTGCTGCGCGGCGGCGGCATACTTGTGAACGGCCTTGCCGCAAAGCCCGGCCGCTTGATCGCCCCGGGCGACACCGTAAGCATACGCTTTAACGAACCCGAAGAGGTCGGCCCGGTGCCGGAGGACATCCCGCTGGACATCGTGTACGAGGACGGCCACGTGCTGGTGGTGGACAAGCCTAAGGGCATGGTCGTGCATCCCGCGCCCGGCCACACGGGCGGCACGTTGGTACACGCCCTGCTGCACCGCCTTGGCGGCAACCTTCCCGTCATCAACGGCGAATACCGCCCGGGCATAGTACACCGTATCGACAAGGACACGTCCGGCCTGCTTGTGGTTGCCAAGAACGACGCGGCACACCACGCGCTGTCCGCCCAGCTTTCCGCCCACAGTATGCGGCGCGAATACATCGCCCTGGCGGCGGGGCGAATCGGCGCGGACAGCGGAAGTATCAACCGCGCCATAGGCCGCCACCCGGTTCACCGCAAGAAAATGGCCGTGGTACAACACGGCCGCAGAGCAGTCACCCACTACGAGGTAACGGAACGCTTCGAGCGTCCCGTAAGATGCTGCCTCCTGCGCCTTAGGCTCGAGACCGGGCGCACACACCAGATACGCGTACACATGGCCTCTATCGGCCACCCGATCCTTGGCGACGAAGTATACGGCCCTGCAAGACCGGCCTATCAGCCGCCGGCAAGCGGGCAGATCCTGCACGCCGAAGTGCTGGGCTTCACCCATCCGCACACCGGCACGTACATGGAGTTCACCGCGCAGATGCCGGTTTATTTCAGGAGCTTGCTTACGAAGCTTCACAACTCAAACATATAATCAGGGGGTACACATGGAACGAATAGGTTTTATCGGACTGGGAATCATGGGCAGGCCAATGGCCGGCCACATCCTTCAAGCGGGCTACCCGATGCACGTCTACAACCGCAGCGGCGGCAAGGCGGCGGAGCTTGAGAAGGGCGGCGCGGTTGTCGCCTCCACTCCGGCGGAAGTGGCCAAGGCCTGCGACATCATCATCACCATCGTCAGCGACACGCCTGATGTGGAGAACGTGCTGTTCGGCAAGGACGGTCTGGCGCAGGGGCTTTCCGCCGGCAAGGTCGTGGTGGACATGAGCACGATCTCCGCCGAGGCAACCCGCGGCTTTTCGGCACGCATAGCCGAACTTGGCGCGGTGATGCTCGATGCGCCCGTGAGCGGCGGCGACATCGGCGCGATAAACGCCAAGCTCAGCATCATGGTCGGCGGCGACAAGGCGGCCTTTGAACGCTGTGTACCCGTGTTCCGAACCATGGGTACCAAGATAACCTACATGGGGCCGTCCGGCGCGGGTCAGGCCACCAAGATGGCCAACCAAGTGATGGTTCTGGCCTGCATGATGGGCGTTGCCGAAGGGCTGATGCTCGGCTCGAAGGAAGGGCTGGATCTGGACGCCCTTGTGGAAGTTGTCTCCGGCGGCGCGGGCGCGTCCGCACAACTGACCCTCAACGGCACCAAGATGGTCAAGCGGGATTTCTCGCCCGGTTTCTTCACAGACCTGGCCGTGAAGGATCTCGGCATTGTGCAGGACGCGCAGAACTCCCACAGGCTGGCCTCGCCCTGCGTCGCGCTCTCCCTCCAGTTCCTCCGCGCCCTGCAAGCCGAAGAGGACGGCGGCCGCCTGGGCACCCAGGCCGTGCTGAAGGTCTACGAAAAGCTTTCCAACTACAGTATCTAACTTACAGGTCAATAAATATCGGCACACGCGCGTTAAACTTGCAGTACGCCTTAAAGCCCGCTTCGCGCAAAATCTCTTCCGCTTCGCGCATGTATGCGGCAAGATCGTTAGGCCTGTGCGCGTCCGAACCTACGGTGATTATTTCGCCGCCCAGAGCGCGGTACCTGCGCAGTATGTCGATGTGCGGGTGCGCCTGACCCAGCTTGTATCGCAGGCCGGACGTGTTAAGCTCTAAACCCTTGCCCTTGTGTACCAAGGTCGTGAATATGCCGTCCAGCAGATCCGCGAATTCGGTCACATGCATCTGGCGGTCTTGGTACGGCACATAGCGGATGATGTAGTCCATATGCCCCAGCACGTCGAAGCAGTCGTAGCTGCGCACGTTATCCGCCATCTCTTCCAGATGCGCCGTGTAGGCCTCGTGCTTCGTCTTGCCGATAAAGAACGTCTCGCGGTTGCCGCAGATGTCGAAGCGGTCCACCGTGTGCTGGGAGCCTATCACGAAGTCGAAGGGGTACTTGGCCAAGTGGGCGTGGATGGCTTGGCGGCAGTGGTAACTTATGCCGATCTCACAGCCCAGCTTCACCGTGATGCGATCCTTGTAGGCTTCGGCAAGGCGTTGGTAGTTGGCGACGTATTCATCGAAGGGGATTCTCACGATCTCACAGGTCTCCCCGTCCTCGAGAATCCGCGCCCACTCCAGCTGCGACGACACACCCGCGCCGCTTATAACAGGCCAGTGGCGTATGTCCTCCACAGGCGGAAAGTCCACGTGGTCTGTTATGCATATCTCGTCAAGGCCAAGGCTTACGGCCTGGCGTATCATGTCCTCCATATCGGCGGGGCTGTCCCCCGAGGCGTTCGTATGCATGTGGTGGTCCGTCTTTATCAAGTCAGTCACTCCTAAATCATATCTTATGTTTACTAGGGTATCACATCGCCGATAACTTTTCAACATTATTCATTTGCCCTTGCGTAATCCATAGCAAGGTGGTAGAATATTCCCAATGATGTATAGAAGGGAGAACTGCAATGCTGAACAAGAAAACTGTGGACGATCTTCACGTATCTGGCAAGAACGTGCTGGTGCGCTGTGATTTTAACGTGCCTATGAAGGACGGCAAGATCACCTCCGACGCCCGTATCGTGGGCGCGTTGCCTACTATCAAGAAGCTGGCGGCCGACGGCGGCAGGGTCATCCTGTGTTCCCATCTGGGCAAGCCTAAGGAGCCGGATCCGTCGGCATCCCTGGCGCCCGTGGCCGTGCGCCTTGGGGAGCTGCTGGGCAAACCCGTGACATTCGCCGCCGACGACACCGTGGTCGGCGACAACGCGCGCAAGGCCGTCGCGAACATGCAGGACGGCGATGTTGTGCTGCTCGAGAACACACGCTTCCGCAAGGAAGAGACAAAAAACGGCGAAGCCTTCTCCAAGGATCTCGCCTCCCTGGCGGATATCTATGTGGACGACGCCTTCGGCTCCAGCCACCGCGCACACTGCTCCACCGTAGGCGTGACGCAGTTCGTGAAGGAATCCGCCGTGGGCTACCTTATGCAGAGCGAAATTAAGTACCTCGGCAACGCCGTCAACAACCCCGAGCGCCCCTTCGTAGCCATACTGGGCGGCGCGAAGGTTTCCGACAAAATAAACGTGATCAACAACTTGCTGGAAAAGGTGGACACCCTGATCATCGGCGGCGGCATGGCCTACACCTTTGTAAAGGCCATGGGCCACGGCGTGGGCAACTCACTCCTGGAAGAGGACAAGCTCGACTACGCCCGCGAAATGATGGATAAGGCCAAGGCCAAGGGCGTGAACCTCCTGCTTCCCGTAGACACCATCGTGGCCGACAAGTTCAGCAACGACGCAAACTTCAAGACAGTGGACTGCGACAGCATCGAGGACGGCTGGCTGGGCCTTGACATCGGCGCGAAAACCTCCGCGATCTTCGCCGAAGCTATCAAGGGTGCAAAGACCGTCATCTGGAACGGCCCCATGGGCGTGTTCGAGATGGACAACTTCAACAAGGGCACCATCGCCGTGGCGCAGGCTCTCTCGGAGATCGACGGCATGAGCGTCATCGGCGGCGGCGATTCCGCGGCGGCCGTACACCAGCTCGGCTTCGCCGACAAAATGAGCCACATCTCCACAGGCGGCGGCGCGTCGCTGGAGTTCCTGGAGGGTATTGTCCTGCCGGGCGTAGCCGCCGTGGAGGACAAATAATGCGCAGGAAGATTATCGCCGGCAACTGGAAGATGAACCTCACCCCGGCCGAAGCCGTGAGCTTCGCAAACGGCATCAAGAACAAGATCAACACGGATACAGCCGACGTTGTGCTGTGCGTACCCGCCGTGAGCCTTGCCCCGGTGCTGGAGGCCGTGGCCGGCACGCACATTGCCGTGGGCGCGCAGAACATGCACTTCGAGGACAGCGGGGCCTACACCGGCGAGATCTCGGCCAAGATGCTTGCCTCCTTGGGAGTGCGCTATGTTGTGATCGGCCATTCCGAACGCCGCGAATACTTCGCCGAAACCGACGAAGGCGTAAACAAGAAGGCGCTCAAGGCTCTGGCCGAAGGGCTTGTGCCGATAATCTGCTGCGGCGAAACCCTTACACAGCGCGAACAGGGCATCACCATAGACTTTGTGCGCCAACAGGTGCGCATAGCCTTCCTTGAAATTTCCGCGGCTGACGCGGCGAAGTGCGTCGTGGCCTACGAGCCGATCTGGGCCATAGGCACGGGCAAGACCGCCACCGCACAGCAGGCCGAGGAAGTCTGCGCGGCCGTGCGCCAAGTGCTTGCCGAAATATATTCGGCAGACACTGCGGCAAGCATCCGCGTACAATACGGCGGCTCTGTAAACGGCGGCAACGCCGCGGAGCTGTTCAACATGCCCAACATCGACGGCGGTCTCGTTGGCGGCGCGTCGCTCAAGCCGGAATTTGAGCAGATCGTTAAATATAACGGCTAGAGGTGCGTATGGACAAAACTACAACCGTCCTGGTCGTGCTGGACGGCTACGGAATAACGGATGAAACAGACAACAACGCCATAGACATGGCGCAAACGCCCGTGCTGGACGGGCTTATGAAGGACTGCCCATATGTGCTTGGCGAGGCCTCCGGCCTGTCCGTCGGCCTGCCGGACGGGCAGATGGGCAACTCCGAGGTCGGGCATCTTAACATCGGCGCGGGGCGCGTGGTGTACCAGGAGCTGACGCGCATCACCAAGTCTATCGAGGACGGAGACTTCTTCGACAACGAGGCCTTCCTTGCGGCCGCGGCAAACTGCAAGGCCAAGGACAGCGCGCTGCACCTCTTCGGCCTTGTGTCCGACGGCGGCGTACACAGCCATATCACACACCTGTATGCCCTGCTGGAGCTTGCGAAGCGTCAGGGGCTTACGAAGGTGTACGTACACGCCTTCTTGGACGGCCGCGACACGCCGCCCACATCGGCCAAGGGTTACCTGCGGCGCTGGAGGCCCAGATGGGGCAGATCC